>NZ_JAAKEA010000015.1:0-65975 GCF_011038935.1 Adlercreutzia sp. ZJ138
CATGGTCGTCTTTGCCATGCAGGGCGATTATGGGAGTGTTCAACAATTAGCGCTCGCGTGCTCAGGAATGAGCGTCATGCTGCTCAGTATATTGCGGAACAGCGCTCAGGAATTGGCGTAGGAATCAGTCTTCACAGTTTTGAAGGGAAGGGAGCAGTTCCTCTATGCTTTTTGCGGTATCCAACGCCTCTTCATTTATGGTGTAGTGGCTCATCGTCTCAAACAGGTTTTGCTGGATAATACTGGATAACACACTGAGCGCGTCCGTCATAAGGAATGCGTGTGCAGACGTGAGAACAAGCGTCGTTAGCAGACTATCACCTTTTCCCTCACAGGAACACTGAATCGGCGGGAGCGATCCGTGAATCCAAGGTCTGTCGAAATCTCGCTCTATACCTCCCTCGGGGTTCTTGTGCCAGGCACGAGCATGCCGCACAACCTGCACTATATCGTACGCGGTTTGGCCTCGATCGTTGGTATGCTCGTTCCAGATGCCAAGGCTTGCGCTTAGGGGCATGCTACTCAGCTCGGGGAGAACGTACTCTCTCATGCGGAGCCAAGCCTCCCTGCGGACGCTCTTTTTCAGGTTGTATTCTTCGGGCGCCGGCGACAGCATTCTAAGCTCCCATTCGATGTGGTCATACTGTCCTACCCAGATGCGAGAGTAGGTATCGAGCGCATTCATCAAGATACTCACTTCGTCGTTTTCTAGGACAACCTCTGCTAGGCACGGCTTCGGAACGGATACCTTCATCCATTCGGCTCGTGAGATTACTTCTTCGACATGCTCCTCGGGGAGATGAATGCAGCTTACGACATCTCTTCCAAAGTGGCTTTTGCCTCGGTACCAGATGCTTTCGTTGAACGGCACGATAAACAGCTCGTCTTCGCCCAGGAGAGCGCGGACAACATCATTCGCATCTGAGAGATAGACGGGTGTTCCGGTTTCGTTCAGGTGATGCCAGATTCGAGCCATGTCAGTGGAACACCACGTGACAGAGCCGAAAAGCGACAGCAGCCAACCTGCTTCGTCGGGTTTGGGGTAGAGGTAAACACGAGAGATACTCGGGCCGGCAATAATCTCAAACGTATGGTTGAAGAAATGATCTCCGCTGTACAGATCTCTGAAAGCTTCAGGAGAGTCTTGATCCATGGTGAGGATAACCTGATCGCGGGCATCTCCAAAACGCTCGTACCAGGCGCGTCCGTCTTCTGGAGGAGCCGCGCTCCATAACCCCTCTGAGTCGTTATGGTAACCGGCGGCTATATAAGCGCCTTTCAGTATCTTGAAATAGTCACGAGCGCAAAGGCTGGGGATACGGGGAATGCTTTCCTTTTCCTGTTGTCCCTTCAGTTCCGTCGCAAGCACTCGTGCTTCATCATCGCTCATTTTCGCGTCATCATAGCAGTCATCCTTGCCACATATTGCCCAATAATCCGAACGCTTAATAAAGCCATGTCGGCAGCGCATAGGAAGCTCATTGTTCAGGTATTCCTCGTAGTCTTCATGACAAGCTCTTTCCAAGACGAGCCCGATACTTGCGCGCAGTTTCCTGAGGGTTTCGCTAAGACAAGGATCCTCCCAGACATCTTCCTTCCCTTTCGCAACCTCTAACACGACCCGTTCGTCGATGATCAAAATCATCCAGTCGTCTTCGGCATTGGAGGTTATTCTATGCCAGTATGTTTCATCGGGGAAGCGCCACTGCCAATCTTCGAGACGGCGGGCATTGACTGTTTCTGTCGGCTCGTCATAGAGTTCCTCGTAGTCTCTGTACTCATCGACCGTCAACCAATCATCTGGTTCTCCACGTTTGACGCAAAACCAAAGGCTACGCACACGGGAGTTTTTTTCTTTCGGACAGAACGACTCCATCATCCGAAGGATGTCGCAAGCTATACGCCATTCCGCCCCACGACCGAAGGGGTGGTTTCCCATACTACGCCATGTGATATTGTCGATGTCTGCTTCGCAGAGATATGATGTCATGAGTGCTCCTGCTCTTCTTTTGTGGAAACCTACACGGAGAACTGGGTTTTGCGGCCATAGGGCCGCCCATAGAATTTGTGTGTCTACACTTTCGGCGGAAACAGCTGCTGAATATGCTGCACCGATGCGAAGCCTTCATCAATAGTTGGCACCTCGAACTCCTCGAGATAGGTTGCTAAAGCTGCCTTAGCATGAGGTGAGTCTGGATTGTCGGGGTGCGCCGCATTCCAGCTAGCCACGTCGCTCTCGTCATAACGAACGTAGGTTTCCAAGTCCGGCAAGGAATAGAAGCAGCTGATTCGTACATCTGGTCGCACCGTACGCACCGCATTGATATACATAGGCCGACGCCTAGCTTTCACGAGCGTATGACGCAGAATGACTTTGCGATGGTGTCGCAGCGCCTCAATAAGCTCTTTCTCGCAAATCAGGTAAGAGTCCCATATGGTGCAGCTGCGCTTTTGAATCTCGTGCAGGTCGATCACCGCATAACCAGACAAGTTCTCTCTTATGAACGTGAGCTTGCCCGAACAAGGCGGACCTATGACAAATACGACATCCTCGGCTTCGATGACGTTCATACCGCCTCTTTTCGTAGGTAAAGACAGCGCCAAAGCGTAGCGCGCTATCCTCGTAAAACAATAACTTGTTGACTATTATAAAGTAAATTACTTGAGTTACAATTATTTTAAGTAAATATAAGTAAATTGTCGTAATCATGGATAGACAGGCTTGAAAGGATCCTTCTCTGCGTGTCGGATTGCAAGACATCACGGCGGCTCTCGTTGACGGCGGGCTTGCTGGGATACCTCATAGCTGTGTAGAGATCGCCTATCGGTTCATGCGCACTGCACCTCTGCGGACAGTCACCTGAAGGTTATGCGCACGGCGAGCGCGAGCACATAGTCGCTTCAGAAACCCCTTTACAGCTCGATGACGTGTGGCTCGACGTCGGGGTCGTGGTTGGCGAGCGATTCAACACACAGGGGAGATGACCCTCTACTCTCTCTCCCGCGTGCGCTGTGCGGCGAAAAAGGGGGCTGCTTTTGTTTTACAAGTAGCTTTCCAGATACTCCGGCAGATAGGATCGAAGCATAGGGAGTGCGAAATCGAAGCGGTTGCGCCCTGTTTCGACGATGACGCCCTGTTCCAGCAGTCGTCTTCGATAGGTGGAGACGTGGGCGCTGCCCTTGCCGAGCACGTGCGCGATCTGGGATGAGCTAGCTCGCCTTTCATGCTCTATCGACAATCAGGAAGCAGTCCTTCCCTTTTCGTTTGGCCTCGTATAAGGCCGCATCCGTCTGTCGGTACAGTTCGCTCTCTACGGTCTTCTCCGAGATGAAGGACGCACCTGCGCTGACGGACAATCCCTCACCGGGATATTCTGCCTCGAAGGCCTCCCGCACCCGATCGGTAAACTTGCGCAGCATCCCCTCCGCTGCGGCGACGGTAAGAGGACGGCTTACGAATACGGCAAACTCGTCTCCACCAAGCCGGGCTGTAATGTCACCGCTGCGGTTGAAGAATTCATCCAGCTGCCGCGCAAAGCTTATCAGAGCAATATCCCCCTCCGGGTGACCAAACTTGTCGTTGATCTGCTTAAAGTTGTCCAGATCCATGATAATCAGCAGGCCCTGTCCGGGGTGCGCGGCCGTCGCCTGCTTCACCGCCTGCTGAAATCCCGAGCGGTTGTGCAGACCGGTGAGGCTGTCAGTTCTTTCTCGGATACCCATGAGCGCAATCTGCTTGGCCGAGCGGAAAGTGACCAGCACCAGAAGCAAGCAGGCTACCAAGGACACCCCCGCCATAATAGCCATGATTCGATCCAGATTTCGCAAAGCATCTCCACTGCTCATGCAGGTAACGAAATACCAGTCCATCGCTTCAATGTAGATGATGTTGGTGATGTAGCTGCCGTCTTCCCCCTGGACTTCCTGCTGACCGGTCCGGTCTTGCGCAATCAGATGGTCAACGTTTTGATACAGTAGGGTATTTTCCTCGCCGCTCAACGGCTGTCCCACTATAGAGGCGTCCGAATTGGCCAGGATAATCCGACTCTGGCCAGTAACAAAGAAAGCATAGCTGATATTGTCGCCCGTGATATCGGCAACCACCTTGGAGGCGTAGTCCAGGTAGACGTCCGCCGCTACCACGCTTTCCACCGGACCGTTGTTAACCCGCGCGGAAGCGCTGACGCACACCTCTCCTGTCATCACATCCACATAGGGCTCCCCGAAGCCGAAGTGATCCCGCGTCAGTCCCTCCCGATACCAATTCCGCTGTGCTGGAACATAGTCTGCATCCGGAACCCATCCGGAAGAGTCAAAGTAGTTTCCCTGCAAGTCTCCCCAGTACAAGCCATAGGGGTAGGCCTCATGACTGGGGTAGGAAGTTCCCATCAGTTCGAAGACCTTGGGATCGTCCATCCCCACCTGCTCAATCATATCTTTATAGATGTCCAGCTCACCGAGAATTTGCTCAGCCCATACGCCCACCGCTTCCGCGCCGCTCTGAGACTGAAGAGCCAACTTCTCTTTGGAAAGATCCATAACCTCCTGCTGGACCAGCAGGAAAAGCGTAGTAAGCAACGGGATTACGATGATCATAACGGAACAAATCAGCCTGAAGCCAACGCCGGAAATCTTCGCTTTCTTTTCCATATGCAGCAGCTTCTCTTTCCCGTTCATACATCTCTTAGAAAATCACTGCTCCATTATATATAAATCTATCAGAGGGCTGACAAATAGAATTAGTCTCTTGCGGAATAACGGGCCCATATACGAGCATTCCGCGTTCCTTGCAAAAAGTAGCCGCAACTTACCGTTGCGACGGTTTATCCCCCTTTTCTACGTTTTCCCAACCGGATATTCACAGGTACCCGAAAAGGGTTCAGGGGCTTTTTCGCACTTGCTAGGATGAGCTTCAATTTGAAACGACGCGAACGATCGGGCGAAAGCCACAAACGGCAACACAACCTGTTAACGCAACCTGTTGTTAGGCAGAAAGACGACCCGCCCGACATGCGGCGCGTTGTTTCGAAGCGGATACGAGCAAATTGACACCTATCAGGAGGTACACCATGAATCCGTTCAACGAAAAACCCAGCAAGTCGATACTCGAGATGGTCCCCACCTTAAAAGAGCTCTCTCCCAAACCCTACAACAAGTTAGAGACAGACCCCTATACGAAAGCTCGCGTCATCCTGATGAACGGCATTGAGGTAGAGGCCGCGCTTTTCGGACACAATTTCCATCGCCACTGCGTCGACAACGACCTTCGACGCGAGATAGCGCTGTGCCGCCGCATGGAGCAAATGCAGCAGAAGAGCATCAATTGGCTCAGCCCGTCTGACGAAACGCCGCTTGAAACCACAATTAGCTACGAACAGCTAGCCGTTGACCTGACAGCATGGCTGGCCATGCACGAGCCCGACCCTTACGCCAAAGCGTGCATGGACTTCGCCCTTCTTGAAGACTTCGATCACCTATACCGCTACGCCAACCTGCTGAAAGCCGACGAGGACATTCCTACCCACAAGTTGACACTCGACACGATCGAAATCACACCGGGGCGCCCCACCATCGCGCATCACCGTCACCCGTCCGACACGGTACGTCGCGCTGCCAACGCGAAGGTTGCCGACATCCGCACGATGATCAACACCATGACACTAACCGCTGGCGAACAGCAAACTATGAACTTCTACATGAACATCGGAAACACCGCTCCCGAGGGAGTCTCTCGTGACCTCTTCCTGGAGATAGGCATGGTGGAGGAACAGCACGTAACCCAGTACGGCGCGCTTCTTGATCCCACCATGACATGGTTGGAAAACCTGCTGTTGCATGAGTATGTTGAAAGCTATCTCTACTATTCCTTCTCCCAATTTGAGACGGACCCCTCTATCAAGAAGATTTGGGAAAACTGCTTCGAGCAAGAGGTAGCACACCTTCACAAGGCCTGCGAACTGCTGTTCAAGTACGAGGGGAAGGAGTGGCAGCAGGTACTTCCCACCGGCGAGTACCCCGATCTCCTTGATCTTAAGCCCACAAAAGAGTACGTGCGCGAAGTGCTGGCGAAAACGGTAGCCAACACGGCAGACAAAGAGGACTTCGTCGATGTGAGCAATCTTCCCGAGAATCACGAGTTCTTCGTCTGGAACGATCAGGTGAACGGTCGGGTGCAAGATGTCCCGAGCCATGTCGTTATCCGCGAACAAATTGACCAGAACAGCGAAGACTATCGCTACGAAGACGCCGAAAGCGCCGTTTTTGCGCTACGCGACCGCACGAAGGACAACACCTCCCTCGGCCGCAAGCAGGAGAAATAGTGTGTGCCTTGCTGCCAACCTAACGGCAGCAACGAAACAGACGTGGAACTTAGGCACGCTTTATGGGGGCCGTAAAACGCCCCCTTTTTGCCGCTTGAATGGGATGCCGAATGTATCGAAAAGCGTCGTTTCGAAAACGTAAGCGAAAGCGGAACCGTAAGCTACGATGTCTCTGTGGTCTTTAGTACCATGCGACACAGCTTGGAGATGGGCATTTGAAGTCGTTGACCCATTCGAGCGTTCCATTCTTGCCTATTGCGAAGATAACCACGTTGCTCGTCAGTTGGTTGGCGACGGCCATGAAAGCGCCATCGGGGCTCATGCAAAAGTATCTCGGTCCGGCTCCCCCGGTCCAGTAACACTCAATGCGCTCTAAGCGGCAGTTCTCTGCATCGAAGCGAAATGCGGTTATGGTGTCCACTCCCCGGACGGATGCATACAAATACTTGCCGTCGGGCGTGAACTCCAGATGCGCAGCAAGGCTTGGAACAGCGCTTGTTTCATGCGCGCCTTCAACGGCATCTTGCGCCCCAGCGATCAGGTCGTATGCGGCAACAGCGTCCCATGTCCTCTTGTTGGCGCCAATGTGATACAGAATAACTTCGCAAGACAGCTCACAAATCACGGCGGCAAACGGCTTTGTCGGGTGATACGCAAGAATGCGCGGCCCCGATCCTAAAGGTGCTTCAACTATCGCACTCGGCACTGTTTCGAACAGCGCCGTCGTCGATTCGGCGTCTTCTTGATTGGTGTTTTTTTGAACTGCTTCGCATCCATACGCACGAGATGCCTGAAAGTCGCTCGGATGGCTTGCATGATACCTGCTGTCGATCCAACGACTCACCATCGGCGCGCCCTTACTGCTGGTAATCTCCCCGTTTTCGCCAAGTTCGTATATGACTATACAGTCAAGCCCCAAATCGACGGCTGCAAGTAATTCGGTTCCCGGCACAAAGCTCAGGCTGTGTACATGTGCCGCGAGTTGTCTGTCGAAATTGGGTTCGTCGAAGTCGCGCCGTTGCCCATGACCATAATGCTTTACCACGGGAAGGACCTTATCCAACGATCCATCCGACCTGATACGGCAACTCATAAGGGAACCCGACTGATAGTTGGCACCATAAAGGCAGCCCCTGGTCGGATGCTTCAACACATAACAGGTCGCTTCTTCGCCACCAACCTCGGCTGTGTTGAGAAGACTAATGGAAACGACAGGGGTCTTTCCCTCTTCGCCAGCATTATCTTGCTCGATAATGTATGCAGCCAGTCGTCCGCATTCAGAACTCTCACTGGCTGCATACACGTACGGCTTTTCGATTATCGAAAAGGATGGGCTCTGAACTCCGGTAAGCGAGCCTCTGCTTTCGATTGTTCTTCCGCCGTCACGCACCCGGAATAGATGCATGCCGGGCGAATCCGGCGCGTCGGAATAACCACTCACAAGAAGCCCGTACTCCTTCTTGTCTATGCTACGGGCAGCATCGCTTCTTTTCGGCACGCTCTTTGCAGCGGGGGTTACAGTTCCATCATCGCACCCCATGAGCGTACCTCATTACGAAAACTCTCGCGCAATTTCAAGCTCGTCGAGCACACGCAACTTGGTGTAGACGGGCTTGCTGAATATCTTGTCCCACATCGCGATAAGGGGGCCTGCGCAGAAAGCAGCTATCAGCGTGAAAAGACCCAGCGGTCCGCCTGCAATCCAAGCAAGAATAAGGAACAAGACGTCTTGCCCTATGCGCACGTAGGCGTATTTCACCTGCGGAAGGAACCTGCTGCGGATAGCGGGCGCTATAGCGTCGTAGGGAGAAACGCCCATACCTGTACGCAAATAGCTGCTGATACCAAGCGTGAACAGCAGCGTCCCTGCAACAAGGTAGATGCCCATAACAATAATATTGCCATCGGGCGCGGGTAATACCGATAGCGGCACTTTAAAAAAGTCGATGAGATACCCCACGGCAACCATATTAATAATCGTTCCAAGGCCGATCAGCCACTTGTCCATGAAGAATATGGCTACAAGGATAACTGCGTTAACAATAAGCTGAAACGTTCCGAAATTCACGCCGAGGCTTCCCGAGAATCCCATGTTCATTGCAGTGAAAGGATCGACACCAACGCTACCCATTTGGCATACCGCAATACCCAGCGACAAGAATACGATACCTACGCAGGAGAATAGCAGCTTCCGCGGCAAGTTGTATGTGTTGCGCAAATCCATCCACTTACCCTTGTCGCTGGGCAAATGCGATGTGTTGGACGAATGCAATGTGTCAGTCGTCGCCATTTCAGTCACCTAACCTTCTCCATTAGCGAAGCAGCTTCCGTATCCTAGTCCTCCGTCGATATTGATAGAGGTTCCCGTGATGTATCCGCTCGCTTCGTTGCTTGCCAGAAATGCTGCAATGCTTGCAACTTCCGCAACTCCCCCCACCCGTCCAATCGGAATCATAGACACGGTATTCTCGTATAGATCCTTGTTTGCGAAACGCTGCTCGTTAATCGGCGTGTTAATAGCGCCAGGAGAAATAGCGTTAACGCGAATGACCTGCTCACCGTTAGAATCGGCAGAAACATACCCGTATTCACTCCCGAGCGTCTGTACCAGTGCAGTTGCCGCAAACTTGGAGCAAGTATATGCAGCATACGTACCCCACGGAATGTGGTCATGACAGCTTGACATAACGATTACGTTCATCGACCGGTCGTTTTCTATCGCGTAATTGATCATATCACGGGCCCCAATGAAAACACCGGTAAGGTTGACGCTTATCTGCTTGTTCCAGTCGTCAAGCGTGACCTTATGCGTGGGGGATTGGATTTCAATACCTGCATTGCATACCCAAACATCAACCCCACCAAAATGGTCGATAGCGGCATCGAGAAGCTTTTTGTTTCCTTCTTCGGTGCAAATGTCTGCTTGGACAACGATGGCCCGAATTCCCTCTCCTTCTTTTTCTGCGGTTTCGTTGAAAGCGTCGGACGTGTCCTGCCCGTCATCACAACCAAATCCGATTGCAGCATCGTTGTACTTCGCTGCGAGGTTGCAGGCCTCTCCAATATGCGAATGGTAGTTGATGACAACGTTCATCCCTTCATCCAGAAATCTTTTGGCGATTCCTTGTCCAAGCCCCGTTGCTGCTCCGGTGATTACAGCAGTCTTGCCTTTAAGATCGGAATACATCGCGGTATCCTTCCTCTACTTGACGCTTAAGGATAGGCTGATTAAAGACAAACCTCCAAAATGTGAGGCCTACCAGCCCGCTGCGCCATTTCCTTCCGACAGAATAAAGGCAAGGCAGGGAATTGGGAATCTGAGAGACACACCTTTGATACACAGTTATTCTATTGTTGCGATTTCGCTACGTTTCACCGTGCTTATATGCGGAAGGAAAGCCCGACAAAACCGCGTCAAGAATATCTTGACGGCTGGAAAACAGCTGACTTGGTCAACGCTACAACTCGCGACTTTCGTAGAGCTTAAGCGATACAAATGCGGAAACGCTTAGGGCAATAGCGGAAAGAACAACGAGTACAGCGCAGATAACGGTCACACCCGCAGACGTATTCAAAAGCTCCAGAATCGAAGTGATAGCGTCGAGTCCAGGAATTCCGTTATCGAACAAACCACTATTGGCAAGGAAAATCACCGGCAAAATGAACAGCAAAACAATAACAGTGGGAAGATATTGTGTCGCTTTGGTCTGACCGAGTTTGAAGTAAACAGGAGCTACAACAGAAGCAACCGTTGCGCCGATAAACATACAGAGTGCTGTGGAAAATGCCATGCCGTACGTAGCCTCGCTGTCGAGCACAAGCTTGGCTGCAAGATTATTCGGCAATACCCCCATCGCGGCAAGTCCGCTCACAAGAAACGCAGCCGCAAGCCCTATAACCATACCGCTTAGACCAAGGACAACAATAGCGCCGTAACGGCCAAGCACCACGTCGCGCCGCGAAAGCGGCATCGTAAGCCGGAATCGCCCCCAGTCGTTCTGCTCGTCGTAGGCCGCCGCCGCCATTACACCCATCATAAAGAACATCGTAGTGATAACCGACGGCGCAACAAGCACAGTCTGCATGCCTACGCCAACAAGAACGGAAACAAGAAGACCAAGGCCCAAAAGCTGAATTCCATAATCGCGGAAAATGGTAAGTTCAATAAGGAATGCGCGCTTCATTTACCGTACACCGCCTTTCAGAATGAATGCCATATAGTCGTCGATAGTCATGCGGTCAACCGGTATTTCGGGGAAGCTTTTGGCAAAGACGAACCGGTCAGGCACCAGCAGGTCGATGCCGTACTCGTGATGCAGGCAACGCAGATCGGAGCTTAAAACAACGCCTGATGCTGCCACACGTTCGAAATCCGCTTTTCGACAACGCGCAATGCCCGCCTCGTCAGTAATCTCGTCTTTTGGCTTATCAAAAACAATGCGCCCGTCGTCGATACATACAATACGGTCGGCAATGCGCTCAAGGTCTGAGGTAATGTGGCTACTCATAAGGATGGCGCGCCCGGGTTCAGCCATAAAGTCTCGCAGACGGTCTAAGGCTTCATCGCGCGCCATAGGGTCAAGCCCCGCTGTGGCCTCATCTAAGATAAGCACCTGCGGGTGATGTGCGAGTGCACAGGCCAAAGAGAGCTTCATGCCCATGCCACGCGAAAGGTCCTTCACGCGTTTGTCCACAGAAAGCCCCAGGTCGGCAATGAGTTTCGAGAAATATTGCGCATCCCACGTGGTATAGGCGTGCGCGTGGATACGTTCCACATCTGCGATCTTTACATGTCCGGGAAACGACATCGCATCAAACACCACACCAATGCGTTCCTTAGTTGCAGCACCAGAAGGCCGTGTGAGTTTGTCGCTTAAAGTGCCGAGTATGCTTGCCTCGCCGCCATCAATTCCAATAACGCCGAGAAGCGCCTTGATGGTGGTTGACTTGCCAGCGCCGTTTTGTCCGACAAAGCCCACAACCTCGCCCTCGCCGACACTGAGATTAACCTCCTTCAGCGAGAATCCGTCGTAGTGCTTGGTAAGCCCGCGGGCCTCAATGAGGGGGCCACTAGAGATTACGTTTGCCATGGTTTTCCCTTTCGCGTGCGCTCCTTCGAACGCGTTATTCCAGTACTAAGTTAAACATCTCGCACAGCTCATCGTTAGAAAGGCCTATTGCGCGGCCGCGCTCAACCGCGCGCGCAAGAAGCCCCTCAACTTCGCGCAGCTGCTCCTCTCGAATAAGTTCGGCGTTGCCACCCGACACATAGCTACCTTTACCCTGCACCGTATTAATAAGACCATCGCGCTCAAGGTCGGTATAGGCACGTTTGGTGGTAATAGCGCTCACGCGCAGGCTATTGGCTAGTGTTCGAATTGAGGGGAGCTGCTCGCCCTCAGCAAGCTGGCCGTTAAGGATCGCAGCTTTTATTTGATCCTCGATCTGCTCATATATTGGCTTGCTACTCGCGTTGGAGATGATGATGTCCAAATTTCGTATCCTTCCTGCCCGCCCTCGGGCGTCCCCGCAAGGGCCTGCCACCTTCGGGGCGTCCCCCTTGGCGGCTCTGGGAGAGCGCGAACGTCTTCGCCCTTTCCCGTCGGACATACTGTATATATCCGATAACTACAGTATATACTCACCTATACACATTGCAAGAGGTTATTTGTCATTTTGTAAGATGCACGAAGTCACATCAGCTTTAGTCTTCGATACCCGTTTGGGTAATACAAAACGCAGCATAAAGAGGAAGACTCCGCAGAAGTGCGCCCGACTCGCCCACGGGCTCGATGCCAAAGTTGGCTTCCGATAGCCGAATCGCATAGGGAGCATGTCCTTCTTCCATAAACTTGCGCAGGCTTTTCGCCTTGACATTTCGTGCCGACTTCACTTCAACGGGAATAATCTGCGCACGGCGATTCTGAATAACAAAATCTATCTCCCCGTTCCCCACTTTACCGAAAGGCATCCAATAGAATGTCTTCACCCCATTGGCTGTTAGCGCTTGCATAACGTAGTTCTCCGCCAATGCCCCCCGAAAATCGGAGGCCAGCGTCGAGCGCAACTCATCATCAAGAAATAGCGCAGCGTCGATACCGAACTTAAAGAACATGAGACCCGTGTCTGCGACGTACACCTTAAAATAGCTTCCTTCCTCGTCGTTGAAAGGCGCAAGGGGAGCCCGATCATCACGAGTCAGATCGTTGATTGTCACAATTCCTGCGGCATTAAGCCACTCCAGAGGCTCAAGCAAACGCTCACGGCGGCCGCCACGCACAACTTCAGCATATTTAAACTTCTTCGTTGACGCCCGTAAAAGCTGTTTGGGCAGGCTATCCCAGATTCGCTTAGCCGATATACCACTGATACCGTTATCCGGATCGGTCATATCGGCAGTATAGGTTCCGTTTATTTCTGCCTGGATTTCGACAGCTGAGACAAAGGTCATATCCTGACGATAGACATCTAAAACCTTCGGCATACCGCCCAGCACCAAGTATCGACGATACAACTCAAGGGCTCGATCATGTCGCACATAGGGTCTCCCCGTAACCGCATGAGCCCGAATATCACTGGCCATAGCGTGTTCTCCGAGCGCCCAAAGGTACTCCTCAAAATCGAGAGGTTGGAGCTCAAGCTGAACCACATCCGAAGGGAACGGTAGGTGTCGACGCTTCGTAGTAACCCCCAGCAAGCTGCCTGTCGCAAGCACACGCCACGACGATCCGGCAAAGAAGCGGAGTGAATTAAGAGCCTGCTCGCAAAGCTGTATTTCATCCAGAATAATAAGCGTTGTTTCGGGTCGAATTGCGGTGCCCTTGTATTCGGAAATGCGCGCGACTAGTCCGTCAACATCGTCAGTAGGCCAATCGAACAGCGCGCTCGCACGTACCAAGTCCGTTTGGAAATCGAGTTTGACAAATCCATCCTCAAACAGCTCGCGTCCCATATATTCCGCGAGAACCGTTTTTCCAACTCTTCGGGCACCCTGAATAAGCAGTGGGCGTGAGCCAGTATTTTGAGCCCACCTGCGCACTGCACCTTCAAGCTTGCGCTTCATATAATTCATCGGGCACCTCCACCACCGCGAACTCTTTTACCCCATTATACCCGTGCTAGCAAATTTCGTGTACAAGCTGTACACGAAATTCCGGAATTTCGTGTACAGCTTGTACACGAAATTGTATTTTCGAGGGATAACGCATCGAAATCTATGGTGTTCAGTAGACGCCGGGGAAATTGGCTGGAGTTAGATATTTCTTAAAAAGGACAAGGGGTGTTGCCACATCATACAAGCTTGCAGGCTACAGCTCCCCACAATCACAGCCATCGTGTCTCTTCTCGTTTCTCAGAAGCTTCATGAGCGCATCTGCATCCCAAGATTCTCCAAACACAGCCACATTGAAACCAAGTCCCACCGCTAGCGATTCAACAAGCTGCGCCGTAGCGGCAACACTATCTGTGGGAATACGACAATAAACGACGGCTTCCTCGATGCTTTTCAACCACACCTTCAGCATCTCGGAATAGCGCTCACGTACGTTTTCGTTTCTCATCGCAAGCGCGGCCATATTAAGGTCGGCAACCATCGCAGCACGCCCTGTCGCTGCCTCCAGCGTAACAGTGGTAATAAATGCCGCCAAATTGCCTACCGTCATTCCTTGTGCTTCTTCGAGCGGCAATTCCTTCAAAGCGTCCAAGAACGCATCTCCTTTGAGAAACGGAGAGGCCTCGCAATATGCCAGCAGGAAATCCTCCTTACTGCCAAAGTAGGTATACAAGGCACTGTACGACACCCCCGCTTCTTCTGCGATAGCACGGGTAGTGATAGATTCGTAGGTTTTCTTTTGCATGAGCCCCGAAAATGCGTCGAACAGCTTCGCGCGCATTTGCTCTGGCGGAGTGTGTTTAGTCATTAGCATCCTTAAAAAAGTTTTGACTTATCAAATTCGAAACATTGACAAACGCAAGTTTACCGTTTATAAACAATCCACACAAAGATATCAAATGATATTTTTACAGATTGGAGGAACTTGTGGATAATCCCGTCCCCTACCAGCCCAGCCTATCGCGTCGCAGCTTTCTAAAAACAGCCTGCGCCGTTGGCGCAACGGGCGTTGCTGCAGGAGGCCTTCCTTTGGCATCACAATGCTTGGCCCCTGTAAGCGCACACGCAGAAAGCGAAGAGCACATTGCATGCACGTTACATCAAACCCACTGCGCAGGTTCTTGTTCGCTGCAATGCACTGTTCGCGATGGCCGACTCGTAAAGATCGAGCCAAACGAACACACCCCCGAGCGCTATTCGGTCGCCTGCCTTCGAGGTATTTCCGAAGTACAACGTATCTATGGCGATGGGCGCATTCAGACACCTTTAAAGCGCGTCGGAGAACGCGGAGAAGGCGCATTTGAAGCCGTATCGTGGGACGAAGCACTCGATGACATCTGCAATCAAATCAAGGAAATTCAACGTGAGTACGGAACAGATGCAGTACTCGTGTCGCAATCGGGTGAGCCGGGTGTCGATTTTCATTTCATGAGCTCGATTTTGAATTCCGCAACCACTGGTGCACAAAACCAGGGCATCGACGTGGGTATCGGCAACGGCTTCGACCCGACGCTCGGCGGCGTTGGCGGTGGGTTCGCCATGGTCACGTCCGAGCCTCGCGACTGGGTTCACTCGAAGCTGGTTCTCACAGTGGGAAGCAACTTCTGCGAGTCAAGTCTCGTTTCTTGTCGCGAATTCTTCGAGGCAAAAGAAGCCGGCGCGAAGATGATAACGATCGACCCCCACTATTCAACCACCGCATCGAAGTCAACCGAATGGGTTCCCATTGAACCAGGTACCGACGCGGCGTTCTATCTGGGAATGATCAGTCACATCGTAGAGAACAACCTTATCGACACGGAATTCATTCAAAAACATACCTCGCTGCCATTTCTCGTGGATCAAGCGACCGGCAAAATGGTACGCGCCCACGAACCGGTAGAGGTTATCGATGCCGAAACGGATAAACCCCGCGCGGAAACCGGCGAAGAGAATCCGTTTTTTGTCATCGACCCCACTACGGGCGAAGCCATCGAGTACAACCGGTGCGAAAACCCCCAGCTTGAGGGCAATGTGAACGTGAACGGCACAAGCGCTACCACCGCCTACAGTCTCATGAAGAAGAATCAGGAAAGCTACAGCACTGTATGGGCCGAAAGCATCACCGGCATTCCCGCAGCAAAGATTGAAGAGATTGCCGAACTATACGCCGAAGGCCCCGCCGCCATCGCGTTTGGATGGGGCGGCGGCGACAAGATGAGCAACGCCGACATTGCCGGACACGCCATCGGGCTGATCACAAGCCTCACGGGCAACATAGGAAAGCACGGAGCGGGCTCGGGCGTGTGGTTGGGAGCGGCTTACAGCAGTCACCACGCAACTCTTGGTGCCTGGCCACTTCCCGAGAACATGATTCCAGGCAGCGGCGCATACGATCTTCGGTATGTTCGTGATTCGGGCGAGGCTCCCAAAGCCATGATATGCATTGGCGACAACCCCGCGCAGTACGGCGCAACGGCTGGAAAAACCTGGAACTGGCTTAACAAGATCGATCTTATTGTCATGATCGACCCCTACCACCGCGAAACCGAGAAATACGCCGACTACGTTTTACCAACCACCACACGCTTTGAGCGAGACGACGAGTGCGGCACCATTGTGAGCGGCTTCAACCAGATTGTCATGCAGCAGAAGGTTATCGACCCGCTTTTCGAGGCAAAAACCGGACTCTGGATAGAGCGCGAGTTTGCAAAGCGGTTCGACTGCGAAGATGCGCTTCCCAAAGACGGGCGCGAATACTGCGAAGCACTGCTCGCGAATTCGGAAGACCCTTACTACAACCAGCTAACCGTTGACGATATCATGAACAACGGTGGCGTGTGGCCCATGGAAAATGTCGAAGAGCCACGACTTGCCAACTTCGATCTGGTATTCGCCACGCCATCTACGCGACTCGAACCCTACTACGAAAACAGGATCGATGTCGACCAAGCCCTTCCTACTTGGGTTCCTTGCAACGAAGCAACGGCAGACAACCCTCTGCGCGAGAAGTACCCTTTGCAGCTATCCAACGTGAGGTCGAGGTTTTATATCCACAACCAAATGTATTCGAACAAGTGGCTCCAGGCCTACAATGAGCCACATATCGAGCTTAACCCGGCTGATATGGATACCAGAGAACTAAGCAACGGCGACGCCGTCAACATCTTCAACGATCGCGGCTCTTTTAGCGTGCCAGTACTTGCTAACTCGGCCGTACGGCCAGGGTCTGCGCGTATTATCGAAGGCGTGACCAGCGATTACAGTATTAAAGGCAACCTTCAAGACATAACCAACGACAAACTGGAAGAGCGTGGCGCATCCCTTTTGTGCGGACCTGTTGTCCCGTTCTCAGACACACTCGTTGAAGTGACGAAAGCATAAGGGAAGGGGGAACCACAAATGACCAAACTGGCGATAGCAATTAATAAGGATCGTTGCGTAGGCTGCCAGACATGCTCTGTTGCCTGCAAGATGAACAACAACGTGCCCGACGGAATGCTATGGAACCGCGTGCTCACCGAGGGTTGTGACGTTGCTGACGGAGCCGTCGGCACCTATCCAAACCTCAGCCGCGACTACCTTCCTATTGCCTGTCAGCACTGCGAGGATGCAGCGTGTCAGAAAGTGTGCCCGACAGGAGCCACCTACAAGGACGAAAAAGGTAGGGTAGAAATAAACTACGACAAATGCATCGGATGCCGCATGTGTATGGCGGCATGCCCCTACAACGCCCGCGTCTTTAACTGGGACGAGCCAACACGAGTAACCGCTGCCGACTACGGTGACGCCCGCGTCCCCGCGCGGCGCAAAGGTGTTGCCGAAAAGTGCACGCTATGCAAGGAGCGAACGGATAACGGCGACATGCCGATGTGCGTACGCGTCTGCCCTGCGCACGCTCGCACGTTCGGTGACCTCGATGATCCGAATTCCGAAATATCACAGCTAAAACGCAACGGAAGCGCCCATGTTCTCCTTGAAGAGAAGGGCACTCATCCGCAAGTTTTCTATCTCCACTAAGGATGTGCGGTCATGAATACAGCTAAAAACAGAAAGCTCACGTATGGAATCCTTGGCGTATTGACGGCTATAGGCGTTGTGTGCTGGATTTACCAGCTTGTGGCAGGCCTTGGCGTTACTGGAATGAACAACGCCAATTCGTGGGGCACCTACATTATTATGTTCATGTTCTTCGTAGGACTGTCCGCCGGCGGCCTTATCGTGGCAAGCTCGGCGCATGTGTTTCACATCGAGAAGTTCAAGAAGGTGTCGAAACCTGCGGTTATCGTGTCGACGGTTTGCATCTGCATGGCAGGCATGTTCATACTTATCGACCTAGGCGGATTCACAAACGTGTGGCGCATCTTAGTCGGGCCAAACCCCACCTCGCCTCTTCTGTGGGACATGTGCGTGATCACCATCTACCTTATCATCAATATCTTGGACCTGTTCTGGATGCACAAGGGCGACGAGCATAAGGTTGACGTCTTGTCACGCTTTGCTCTTCCCGTTGCTATACTGGTGCATTCCGTCACGGCGTGGATCTTCGGCCTTCAGATTGCGAAAGCCTGGTATACCGCCATCATGGCTCCTATTTTCGTGGCGTCCGCCATGGACTCAGGCCTGTCTCTTCTGCTGCTTTCGTTGCTGGCGCTTGAAAAGATGGAAAAGATTAAAATCGGCTCGTCCCTCATGGGATTCCTTGCCGGCCTGCTTGCAACCTGCATTGCTGTAGATGCCTACTTTATCGGCTGCGAGGTGCTGACGATGGCCTACCCCGGAGCCCACGAAGCCGTTGCTCTGTCACACATGCTCACGGGTGCCACCGCGCCGTTCTTCTGGTTTGAGGTGATAGGCGGGCTTGTTGTTCCGTTCTGTATCTTGGTGTTTGCGAAGAACAGGCAGCGGAAAGGGCTCGTCATTGTTGCGTCTATGCTTGTTATCGCAGGCGTACTCTGCAAGCGCATCTGGCTTCTGCTGACGAGTTTTATTACGCCCAACATCGAGGGTGCAGCAGGAATTACTCTTGGAAACCAGGGTGTTATCGAAAGCGCAGGTTCAATGTGGGCTCTCAGTGGAGCCTATATGCCCACAGCCATAGAGATTATTATCGTCATCGGCGTTCTGTCTTTGGGAGTATTGGCGTTCCTGGTGCTTTCGGACATATTCATCACCCCCAGCAAGAACGACTAAACCAAAACGGCTCTGTCCTCTGCCTTTTTGTATTGACGAAGGAACTGCTGGAAACAACCGCATCAACGGTGACTACCATTAGTACCCGGGAATTCATACAAGCGGCAATAGCGTCAAGAGGGATTTATAGGCTCACCCGAGAAGCAAGCTCGGGTGAGCCTACTCATCAAACCCCTAACGATATGGGTCAGATGTTTCCCAACCCCAGTTGCCTTTCTACCCCAGCGCAACGTCTAGGATCATCATGAGCACAAAGCCGATCGCCACGCCAACAGTACCGATGTTAGTGTGACAACCCTGCTGGGTTTGCGGAATAAGTTCCTCGGTAACCACGTAAATCATCGCACCTGCCGCAAAGGCCAACAGGTAGGGCAAAACCGGCAGCGCCAAACCTGCGATAGCCACCATAAGCAGCGCTCCAGCGGGCTCCACCGCACCGCACGCCACACCAAGCGCGAACGCCTTAAAGCGTGATACACCGTTGGCAACCAACGGCAGCGACACGATGGCACCTTCCGGCACATTCTGTATCGCAATACCTACTGAAAGCGCGACAACGCCCGATAGCGTCATACCCGCATCCCCCGCAAGAAAGCCCGCAAGTACCACACCGACCGCCATGCCTTCGGGGAGGTTGTGAATAGCCAATGCGAGCATCATCATCGTGGGCTTTTTGAGCGTGGTAGGCCTGCCCTCCGGCTCATCGGAACCTATGTGCAAATGCGGCGTGAAGTGGTCGATGACCAGCAGAAACCCAACACCGCTCAGAAAGCCAACCGTCGCGGGAAGCCAAGCGGGCACACCCGTACCCTCGGCCGCCTCGAGCGAAGGGATAATCAGACTCCACACGCTAGCCGCAATCATCACGCCCGCCGCAAAGCCAACAAGCGCCTTCGAGAATCGCTCAGACATGCCGTGGCGCAACAAAAACACAAACGCCGCACCGAGCGTGTTACCTGCGAAAGGCACGACAAGAGCCACAGCTATACCAATAAGGGTGGAGCTTTCCATAGGGCTATACCTCGCTTCATCTTCGAGTCAACGGGGTTAAGGAAACGCTGATTAAGGCAGAGTGCTCGCGACAGCCGCAAGCGCGCTTTTCTCAGCTTACCCGAAAACACCCTTTCCGTTAGGCAACGTTTCCAACCTCAAGTCAGAACGTCATCGTTTCGTGGCATGCCTTTTCATGAGGCGTGTTGTTTCATAGGCTATTCTATCGAACGGCCACACATACGTGCGTCTAATCCCAAAACGATCCTTGTAAAGCTTGCCTAAAGCTTGCCCGAGATAGCAACACTCGATAACAGCATCACAGATCGGCCTTGAGGTTTTCTTGCGAATGTGCGTGTTCTTAAGCTATGCCTGCTTCAGATTAAGGGATCCTGTCTCTGGGAGGTCACATGTTTAAGGTTCAGGGAAAATACTTGCTAACAATAGCCTCGACGGTTTGGATTCTCGCTGGGCTGAACATCTTTCGCCTAGGGGTTCTGGCGTGCCTAGAAGGAAGCACGCCTGTTTGGGTTATGGCGACAGGTATCCCGCTTGTCTTTCTCGCCTTCCATATGATGTTTTCGAAGCTTGTCGGCAAGCACTCCGACCGCATCCGCGGCTACGGCGACGAGAAGATACACGTTCTGAGATTCTTCGACGTAAAAGGCTACGTCATTATGACCGTCATGATGGGCGGCGGAATCTCTTTGCGCGCCTTTGGGCTGGTTCCAGTTTGGTTTATCGCTTTCTTCTACACCGGCCTAGGAATCGCCCTCACACTCGCTGGCATCGGATTCCTGCTCCATTTCGTAAAGCGCGGCGGCAACATCGTCTGCCCCGTCACAAAGAAGACACGACTGGCATAAGCAGGACGGGAACGTCAGCCCCGGGAAATTGATCCCCAGAAGCCAACATTCCCGCCTTTAGTGCTTGTTTCCTTACGGAATAAATGGAGGACTTGTTAGAGATTTATCGATTCGCGAGCATGTCCGTAATAACGGTGTCGTTTGCTAGCGCCTCACCGAGCAGCTGCCCGTAGACAAGCGAGCGGCCGGTGCTGCAACCGGGGCAATGCACCGGGTAGTTCATGCCGAAGAAGTCACCTTGGCAGTTGCCAGCCGCGAACAGACCAGCAATGGGCTCGTCTTCGTCGGTACAAACTTGCGAGTTCTCGTCCACATGAAGACCGTAGGCAACCGCCAACGTCGAAGCGTAAACCGGAGAGGCATAGAATGGCCCTTCTTTGACGGGGTTCAGGAAACGCTTGACAACACCGAACTGCGCATCCGTACCCGCTTCACATGCGGCGTTGTACTCGTCAACAGTAGATACAAACGTCTCGGGATCAACACCAATTGCACTTGCCAGCTCTTCCAATGTTTCACCTGTCACAAGCGTGCCATTATCGAGACGTTCCTCGATTTCAGCAGGAACCGTTTCGAGCAAGCCTTCGTAACCGTCAGGCCACTGAAGCTTGAGAGCCTCGGCGTAGTTCGAGTCAAACACCGACCAAGCCTTATTCTCTCTCGCATTCATACGCGCATCGGTAATATAAGGCTCAAAGGGCATTTCGTTCATGAAACGCTTGCCATCGGTGTTAACTGCAAGCATCGTAACCATGAAGGCAGTCATGGTGTAGGCGCGCGTGTCGATAATGAACTGGTGAACCATTGGGGCAGCAGGGCTCTTCGAGATGCCAGCCCCGATCCAACGACCCATAAGGATAGCGTCACCCGTATTGGAACCGGCAGGGGTGTAAGCGTTGCTGTCGGCACGATTGCAAATAGGAGCCCAGACGTCAATCATTTCCTGATTACCGGCAATGTCTCCCGTAGCCATGATGACACCGCGGCTGGCGTTGAACTGGATATACTTCCCATCGGCATCCTTTGCGATAACACCCGTCACGCCATCGGCAGCACTACCAACCAGCTGTTCGGCATGCGTGTTAAAGAAAAACTCGGCACCGTTTTTCTGAGAATCCTCAACCAACACGTCGCCAAGATTCTGGTGAGGTTCCTTTTTGTCGGGACGATCGAATACACCGTACTCGTTGTGCGAATAGCGAACGGCATCTTGGAAGACGACATATTTTTCTGGCATATCCGTCCAACCAGCTTTCGAGGTACCACCAATGGAAGGTTCAACGGTTACATTGTAATCAGCGCACAACTCGGTAATATAGTCGATAACCGGACCTGCCTGCTCGGCCCAGGTGCGGATGAGCTGGTAGTTAGCCGTTTGTTGCGATGCCGCATACATAAGACGAACGGCATCGTCGATGTTAATCTCGACACCAGCGTCTTTGAGCACCTTGCTGCCCATGGCAGCCATATCAAGTCCGCAGAAACGGCCTTCAGCATTACGCTCGATAACCGCAACCGTCGCCCCATTTCGAGCAGCTGCCTGTGCGGCACCAGTTCCCGCCATGCCGCCACCGACGATAACGACGTCGAAGTCACGTGTCTCGGCAATATCGGTAATCGGTTCGGGGGCAACATCCCACGTATGCTGCCCCGTCGCAGCGGAGTTCGACGAAGCCGATTCACTCGGAGCAGATTTTTGCTTCGGACTGCAACCAGGCATTGCAGCAAAGGCAGCGGCTCCTGCGCCAGCAGTCAAAGCGCCTTTCAGAAAAGACCTTCTTGAGATTCCCATAGTGTTATCCATCCTCTCGATGTCCCGTTGACCATTATTGGCCTTCTCGTCGATCCTTGCCCTTATTGGCTTTGTCGACCATGCAGCGCCCGCACGCGAGCACGACGGGTAGTTTTCAGGAACGAACTTAGGAGGAAAACACCTGAACGTATGGATTTTCTCAAGATACTCAGTTTTCCGGGAAACCGGTTGGCATATCACCTGTTTCACAGGATGGCATTTCATCAGGTAAAACTCCAGAAGAAACCGAACTCAACCCAATGCGGTCCAAAAGCTCTTGCTTACTGTTGACGCCTGATTTCCGATAGATATGACGCACGTGAGTGTTCACCGTGCTCTCAGCGATACTGAGGCTTTCTGCAATCCAAGGCTGCGAGCGACCTCTCGCAAGCAATTCCAATATCTCACACTCCCGCTGAGTAAGACCCCAGCATTTACCCACTGCTTCCAAGGTTGAAGCATCGTCGACAAAAGGAGTGTCGGATGCGCTCGGCGCGGGCTTTTCCCCAAACAGCACCCACATTTCTTCACTTTCAAAAAGAAGTACGATGGCAACCGTAACAAGATAGCCTGCAAAGATCGCCTCAGCGTACGGTATATTTGGAGAAAAAGAGAACGATGACAGCAAAGCGCCGATTGCGGCACCAAGCGCAATGCAGGCACCGTTAACAATCTGACGCACGACGAGCACCGTCCGAAGAGGATCGCGCTTTCGCGTGTAAGAAGCCTGTGCGACAACGACCCAAATGAACACATCGAACGAAGTGTATCCAACGGAAACCAATGCGCCACATAGCCAGGAAACAGAAGAATCAGCCAAAAACGGCATCAACGAAAAACCGGCGACGACAACAAGCAGCCCCGTGCGACAAGCAGCCCGAAAATGCTTCGGAGCTGCTTGTGCGATTACGAACAGGGCGATGGCCGCGATTCCACGGGCGAGCTGCACGATAACGCCTCCGCTCGCACCCGAGTTTGCCATCGGAGAAAACGACATGAAATGCTGCATGTAGCCAAATCCGATCATCACGAGAATGACGCCACATATGGTCGTTGGCTTCACGCTCAAGCCGAGAATGTCGATACCTTTTTCTCCATGCTGCCTCACTTCTTCTGAGAAGCTTTGTTGAACAGGACTGCTGGGAGATTGTCGTCCAAACGCAATCAAAACTCCGCTCGAAGCGAAAGGGGCGAGTGAAAGCAATATAGCTGAAGCAAGTGGGAGCATGACAAGACAGAGAATGTCGAAGAGAAACGCGAAGGCGAATCCGCCCGCAACGTAGGAAATGGCGCTTTTCGAGCCATTAGCGCAGTAGATGGTGCCCCACGATGCAATCGCAAAACTCATATACCATGCGCAAAGAACTATTCCGATCGAAAGAAGTACCCAACTATCACTGTAGCCCGCTACAAGGAAAGCAAGCGATCCAAGACAACCGAAAACACCTGAGACAAGATGCGATCGCGCCCCTGCAATCCAAACCCGAACAGCACTGCTCTTGAGATAAAGAACAATACAAATAGGAACGCCAAGTACCGACACACCCATTGTGGCAATTTCGGAATAAATACCTTGTTGACCCGACGGTAAGAAGAAAACGCTCATGAAAAGGGCGTCAACCCACGCCCATAGCAATGCTGAACCTGTGAGCACCCATGCATCTATTCCGTTGAGCTTTACCCTTTTCACGTTTGCCATCGAGTCTCCGATCATCCTTTCACCCCACACACCTTGCACGTGAGGGGTCTTTCGGACGAGGCGGTTCTGGCTACGAAAGAGCGTGGCTCGTGTTTCGGCGAGCGAACTCACCTACAGTGTCCGTCGCATCCGCACCCACATCTTACCGCATCAGGCAAGCTCCCTGAATAGGAGTTACACACCAACGTAGGAGTCCATTCCCATTGTACTGCTTACTGGAATGAAGAGCCTAAAATCAGATCATGGTTTGGTGAATGATAAGTTTTCCTCAACAGACCACTGATTCAGGGAAGCCTTAGTAAACTCATAGTATAGTTGGAGCGGTTCGCTCTTAAGCGCATGTATTGTTCACTATCTTTCTCGCCAAGGACTCATGGAGGGAGGCCCCGGTGGCGTTTTTTGAAGCAAGAGAACTCACGGTATCTTATCGGCGAAACGGTGTTACATTCGAGCCGTTCAACAGTATCAGTTTCGAGCTTTCGGAGGGACAGATCACAGACCTCGTGGGTCCTTCAGGGTCGGGCAAGTCGAGTCTCCTGTGTGCTTGCGCATGCCTTCTGCCTAAGATGCGCGGTTCGCTTTTGCTCAAAGAGGTCAGCTCAAACTCGCTCTCACCAGAAGAATGGCGAAAGCGCGTCTGTTATGTGCCGCAGAAGCCTACCGTCATCCCCGGCACCGTACGCGATAACCTGCTGCTGCCTTGGAGTTTTCGAGTGCGCCGAAACGACACTCCGCCAAGCGACACCGAACTCCGCTTGCTCATGGACGAAGCATCCCTTGGCGAAGTGAACCTCGACCGAGACGCCGCGCAGCTATCCGGCGGCGAGCTTGCCCGAGTCGCGCTCCTGCGCGCTTTCGCCACCAAACCAAACGTCCTTTTGCTTGATGAAGTGGATGCTGCACTCGATGACGCTTCAGCGAGAGCGGTTTCAAACCTCACGCGACAGCTCGTTCGCAACGATACGGCTTGCCTACGCATTCGCCACAGACCCCCCGATGGTGCCGCCGACAGAATGTTCAAGCTGGAACACGGCACAATCACGCAGCTCAATTGCACAGAAGAGGGGGTCTAACGTGAACGCAGGCGTTATCGACATAGGATATCTGGAACTCTTCGGGGCTACAGCCTTCATGCTCGTGGCGGCCATTGTTGCATGGATGCTCAGGCTTAAGCAAACCAAAGCTATCGTGGTTGCAACCACTCGTTGCTTCTTGCAGCTGCTGGCAATGGGACTGCTGCTTGTCTACCTGTTCAAATACCAGTCGTGGTGGCTCGTTTGTCTCGTACTGGTGGGAATGTCGCTTGCCGCCACACAAATTGCCTTAGGCCGCGTGAAGGGCAAAGGGCTCAACATTTGGCCGGAAGTGTTTGGGTCAATCTTCTTGTCGTCAATGATCGTATCGTTCACGGTGGTCGAGGCTATTGTTCACGCTTCGCCGTGGTATGACGCACGCGTGCTCGTACCGATATCAGGAATGGTTCTTGGCAGCACACTGAGCGCGACCGCTGTGGCAGTTGACAGACTCTTTTCAGACATGGACACACGCGCGGATGAGATTGCGGCATATCTCGCACTTGGTGCAACGCCAAAGGAAGCAGCACTCCCTTCGATCCGCAAGGCTATCGGCTCGGGTCTTACCCCTGCTCTTGCTACCATGTCGGCAGCGGGCATCGTTCAGATTCCCGGCATGATGTCTGGGCAAGTACTTGCCGGCGCAGACCCCATGATCGCAGCGAAATACCAGATTGTTGTCTTGCTTATGATCTCTGCGGCAACAACCTTGTCTATTGTCGCAATTTGTTTTTCCACCTATCGCAAGCGCTTCACATCGAACGGATGCTTCCTCTCCCCCGCATTACGCTCGTAGGCCAAAACATCCCTTAGCAGCAAGACAGAATGCACTAGCCCTTGCGCTGACAGCTTTCATCGGCACTTTCTTTGCTTCTTATTTCCACATCACTCACGTAGCGGGCAGCTTTTCACTACCCGCTACGACATAACTACTCAAACACTCTTACTTAACTTGTTACCTGCGTTTTCTTACTGCACGGCATGAAGCAACGGCTGCACAGGTAAACAGTAGCGCGAGCGCGGCCAACGTTGCAGACGAAATGAGTAGCCTGTCTCCCGTGGGAGCGAGCTGATTTTTGCCGCCTGCCTGCGAAGGCGCGGCGGAACCCGCATGAGCGGCGTCACCATTGGCCTGGCCATCTCCGCTACCCTGATTGCCACCACCACTTGCAGACCCCGGAGTACCTGAAGTGTTGGGGTTATCAGGAGCAGCTGGCGGAACGTCTGGCGTGGTTGGCGGCACGTCGGGTGTAATCGGCGGGTCTTCTGGCTTCATCGAAGGATCATCAGGAACAGGATCGTCAACTTCCAACGTCTTCCATCCCGCATAGAACGCCTTTTCACCAACAGAGTCGCCGTCTATGGCGGAAACGGAATAACCCGTACACTCTGAATTGTCGTACCATCCCAAGAACTCATACCCGTCGCGGGATATCTCCTCTGCCTTGGGAAGGTCTATCGATTCGCCTCCCTCGTAGGCAAAGCGATCATCTACACCTTCTGCAAATGTTCCTCCGTTGGCGTGCAGTGTGACATCAAAGCGGTTCAACCTCCACTTGGCGTAAAGCGTTACGTTCGGCTCATCAAGGGCGATGTTTTCAAGAGCCTCGTCGGTATAGTCAGCCTTTTTATGCCAGCCCTCAAAAACGTATTTGTCCTTTTTGATGTTGTCAACCGTGGGAAGTTCAATGATGCTGCCCACCGTAAAGTCGTTCTCCACGTGATACACCCTCTGGGGCTCCTGCTTAAAAACTCCACCGTCTGTCACATACGTGATAACGTAGACATCTTTTTCCCATTTCGCGAAGAATTCTTTGTCACCCGTATCGTCAGCGAGAATTTCCGTAATAGGCACGCCTTCACAATCTTCGTTATCGAACCAGCCTTCAAACGTGTACCCATCCCATACAAGATCGCTCGCAGTGGGAAGCATAAACGTCTGCCCCGGCACATAGCTTGCATATTTCGCCGTATCAACACCGGCCGCGAAGGCAGGCTTGCCCGCACCGCCGCTACCAAGATGGTACGTTATCTCACATGGTGTGATATCCCACTTTGCGTAGAAGCGCTTTGCACCCTGGTCAGAAGCGGTTATGCGTTCCACCGGATCACCCGTACACTCGGGATTGTCGTACCATCCCACAAACGTGTGTCCCTCACGCAACGGCGAGGCCGGAAGTGAAGTTTCAACGCCATATTGGTACAACAGCACGTTTTCCTCAGAGCTTTCGAAATAACCGCCGTTCAGAACAAGTTCAACCGGAAATTCTTCGGCATTCCAGCGCGCATACAACGTCACGGCGCCAGTTTCTTCTTCCGAAATTTCGAGCAGTGGCTCTCCCGAAAAATCAGCTTGCGCATACCAACCGATGAAGCTGTAGCCATTGCGACGCATAGTTTCAGGCCTAGGAAGCACGAGTTTCTTTCCCTGTACGTAATGCGTCGGAACGTTCGCTTCGCTTGTCCATTCGCCGCCGTTCACGTTGAACTCAATGGCAGCACGCACGGCTGATGCATTGTAGTCGCCTACTGTAATAATAACCGGATTGGATGCAAACGACTTCTCGTAGCTTCCCAGGCGCACTGCATACATCCCCGGCTCGACGTCGGTTATCGTACTGGTTATAGGAGTCCACTTCTCGCGAGGGAATTTCGAGGATGGGATGATGGTGTGTGAGCCGTCGGCACTCTTAGTTTCATACTGCAGCAGGTCATCGGGCACACGCTGGTATTCGAACCCGCCAGCAGCACCCTGCAAAGTGGCCGCATCAATACTGATAGCGCCCATGCCACCCGCTTCGTCGGCCTCTACCCCCACTATGCTAGAAGCATACGGGTTATCGAAACGTGGCGGTACCACGACCGATGTCTCATACATAACAGCTTTTCCTGAATCGGCAGGATACATCTTGAACCCGACTTCGCGCGTATCACCGAATATGTCGAATTCGATTGTTTCCGCCAGACTGATTTCGCCATCATTTTCCTCATAGAACGCACTTGCGCCGTTCCATACCGAAAGATTGAGCTCCATGAGCGGGTCGTAGAGCTCATTTGCAGTTTTGTTGAGCATAGGCAACTTGCTGATATAGGTCTTATCGGCGCTATAGTCAGCACCCGAAAGCAGGATCTTCTCGTTCTTGTAGTCGACGTTGATGTCTACATTGAAGGCGACCGAAGAATCGTCTAGTATCCTTAATACCGGATATCCGGCCGGTATTGTTGTGTCGAAGTCCCACACATCCTCGCTGAATCCCAGGTTGGTGTAGAACTCCTTGTTGTTCCGCAAATCGGGAACCTTGTACGTCGGCGCTGAAACCTTTTGAGCACGGAAGCTGTCGCCCGTATTAACCCAGGAAACCCCACCCGTTCCCGTAAGTGACCTTCCATAGAACACGTAACCGTTTTCAAAGCAATTCGTGAACTTGGCTTGAGCCCCTGCGCCTGCTGTTGGGGTATTCCAAGCCAATCGCCCGCATTCATAGCTCGGATTGGTAGCCTTAGGATTGCCCAAACCGAAGCAATTCGAGATGAGTGTCTCACCGCGCTGTCCGCTCTCGTCAATCGACTCGATGTCGCCAAGTACGCACCCGTTCTTGTACACCGTCCATGTTGCGTTGGAGATGGGCTTGCGATCTATGTTGACGTTGGAAACACACCTGTTTAAGCGCGACGACTGCCGTATTGCTCCCACCACGCCACCACAGCTCGTTCCGTAGGTGATAAGGGTTCCTTGCACATACACGTCGTTGAAGTCGCTATTCAGAGCACGCCCCGTTACGAAACCAACGTAGCACGTCTGACTTTGCGCATCACGATTCCTCGTGCCATTCTCAATCGTGCCGCCCATAACCTGAATGCGATCGAACTGGGAACCGTACGTTTCCTGCGCATTGCCCTGGTAGTTGATAAAGCCGTCGCTACCCGAAACAAATCCGATCCGATCCTTCCCCCGCAGCGACACGTTCTCGAAGAAGATGTCCGAGAAGCGCGATGCAGCAGAAGCCTTGGCGACAAGCGACACACCGCTGCCGCTGGCAGCATCCTGCATGTTGCTCGAACCCGTGATAGCAAGATCATGGATGTTTGCCCAACACACCTTGTCAAAGAGCGTTGTGTCTTTCAGCCCCGTGATCTTGTGGCCGTTACCATTGAACTCCTTGTAGCTACTCTTCGTTCCAGCGAACACGCCCGCAACAACAGAGCCACCCGCAGTCGCCGGCTTCCAATTGCTAAAGTCCAAGTCGTTCATCAGCATGAACCTGGTAGTTTCGGGCGACGCATTCGCAATGTTTACGAAGTCGTCGATTGTGTATATCTTTTCCGCATACAAGTCGTACTGGATCTTCTCGAATTCGCTGTTAATGCTCACGGTTGCCGGCTTGGCGCTCACGCCACCTCGCAGCGTCACGTCTTTAACGTACGCGTTTTTCGTACTGGTGAACAAATTGGGCAATACGCGGCCGTCTGCATATATTGCATGACCGCGCCCATCGAGTTTCCCGTAGAACGCGCCTTCAACAAGCGCCTGATCATCAGCCCCTTCAAAAGCGCTTGTGTCGATGTCGTTGGCAAGTGCGTAATTACCATATGGGTTGTTCTTGATGGCCAGCAGCTCATCGAGGTTGTGTATGAAGGTAACAGGAGCCTGGTTGTCGTATATCCCATAGGTAAAATCGTTCGTTACGCGCTTCATTAGGTAATACATACGCGTGCGCAGCGCCGACATTTGCGACAAGTTGCGGTCGGCCTTAGAAGCGTCGGTTTTCAGCGCCTCTTCGAACTTGGAAACTAGGTCCTCGAACGCTACATATTCCAGCTTGTCAGCGTCTTGCTTAATCGCATCCCACTTCGCAAGCTGATATTCCTTAAAGGAATCAAAGCCCGTTATACGCTGTAGCTTGGCTACGTCTCCCTCGCTGCCGCTGCCGAACTCAACAAATGCGTCGTAGCCGTAATCGCCCAGCATGCGATACATCTGCAACTTGAACGAACGCGAATCGGGGTGGCTTCCGTTCGCATGAATGGGATGCCACCACACACCCCGAATATCCTCTTGCACATACAAGTCCCACAGCCACGAAACTTTTCCCGTGTTGGAAATGCCGGGACGCAGGAATAGTTGATTGTCGTAAACCTCTTCGACGGTGTTGAACTTCCGCGTACCGTCGACAAATGCCGACAGGTTGACCGGCGCTGTAGCAGCACTTCCATCGTAGCTGCTCAAAACCGCATTTCTCGATCGCAAAATGGTTGCCGTGGCGCCCACGTCCAACGGACTCGTGCCGTTTTGACCGTCATACTGCGCCTGCGAAGCCACGGCATTCTGCTCGTCTTTTTCAAGCCGCAGAAACGCTTCCAGCGCGGCGTAATCCAAAACATCAAGCGCGTCGTACATGTTGGCGTAGTAAGAATTGAGCTTTTCCGTGGAACTGATCCGCTCGCGCGTGAGATTCGTTGCCACATCGGCCGACAAGTCGTAGTCGTACGTCATATTCATGCTATAGGAATACTGACCGAACCCTTGTGTTAAAAGCCCGTCGGTGTAGTCTTCAGTGCCAGCACGCCTTGTGCCACCCTGTAAGAACCAATCGTTGTCCAGCGCATGACCCATTTCATGCGACCATATATTCCACCCACATTCAAGTGCCCCGTAGAAGAAGAACAGCCGCTTGTAGTTCACACCCATATTCAGCGTCATAACCGAGGAACCCATGGAGCTGCTGTTGTACAGGCCAATGGCGTCGGTGAAGTTTTTGCAGTAGTCGTCTTCGGTCGGCGTTTTTCCCCACAGCTTTTCACGCTCGAGATACGCCGTACCTTCATTTTTGTTCCACTTTCGATCTACTGACACAACGCATACAGCGTTAACCTTATCCGCCCCCACAAAGGTTGAAGCGGTGGCAGCGTACTTTGCCATGTGGCTAAACGCCGCGTCACTCATAAGCTTTTCAAACGCCGCCCTGTGCTCGTCGTCCAGTTTGGGTTCCGCGTAATAACCCGTACTCGTACCCGTTGCCAAAAGCCCCGCGGTAACGCCCATGTATTGCGAGGCGTCGTCAAGCGTTACCCACGCCAACAGATAGTCGGGGAAGCGTTTCACCTGATCCCAGCCTCGCCAAACTAAGTTGCTGGTGTCTACCCCCTCGGCACCTTCGGGTCTAAACTCCTTGTAGAAATACCGCGACGACATATAATCGGCAAACCAATTTGCCATATCAGCGTAACCAGTCGTCCGCTGAACAATCATCTGCAAAAACGACGGCACGTCCGGCGCGCCCGTTCGCTTCGCGAGGAACGCCGAATAGGCGCCCGAAGACGTTTTATCGGTCATAGAAAACGTGTAAACCGACGAATACCGCACGTCAGAGGTCATGCCAACAAGCGACAACCCAGGACGTATAACATCCCCCCGAAACGCCATGAGCAGAAAGGGGTTCACGTTCTTTTGAGCGCCCACCGACTCGCTTCCACCAGTGTCGAAACCGTAGAAGCGCTCGTAGTAGGTATACAGGAACAGCAAGTCAAACATCTTATACTCGCGTATAGTGGAGGTAAACGTTGTTTCGGGCTTCGCCTCCATCGACCTGGTCATAATGGCATCCCACACCTTCGTGTTGGGAGCTGTTGCGCACCATCCACCCACGTTAGTAAGCAAGTTTGCCGCAACTTCCTCAGCGTTATCATGTATGTTTCTGTCGAAGTAGTCGCGTACTGTGCGGTGTACCTCAACGTTACGGCAGAAACTCTTGAAGTAGCTATCCCACGTTTTGCTTCGGATAAACGTAGCGACTTTCTCGATGGCGCTCCCCGAAACACCATCGTCAAGCACCCAGAAGTCTGGTTGGTAGAGAATCTCCGGCTCGGCGGCCACATACGATGCCGCCAAGTGAGACGTTCCCATATATGAAACATCAAGCGTTTGCGATGTTCCGTCAGAGAAGCAAACGACAGCGCGCGCAACGTCTTCAACCTGACCAGAACGCAGGCTCACCTTCATACCTGAGTCCTTGTGCACCGGCCAGCTTTCCACAATGGTCTTCGTAGCAAGCGGGCTGTCGGCAGGAATCGCATTGCCCGACTTCACGATATCTTCGAGCGATGCGAATGGGGCAAGCTTATATGCATTGATGTAGGCATTATTGCGCTCCGAGTCGTATCCCTGCACCTGCTCGAGCGAAGTCAGAATCGTTTCGTCGGTAACCTGTTGGCTTACGGGGCGCGAATAGCTTCCGTTCACATATCCCCACAGCACGTCGAGATACCGTTGCTGCTCGCCTTCGGCCGTGGGAAGCTTCAGCTTGAGATAGAACTTATCGTCAACAACGTTGGCTGACTCTATTTCCGCGTAGAACGAGGGTATCCGATAGCACTCAACGTATGCTAAGCGATCGGTCGGGTTAAAGTTGTTCACGTTCAGCATGCCGACATTGAAAACGCTGCCGTCGCCGTTCATTTCATAAACGCTTAACGACTTGATGTCTTTATAGGTTATGTCGGCACAATAGGTTGGAACGCTGCGCAACGACATGACGGCCGCCCGCCGCGCGGCTCGTTTTGCGGGCGTGTTGCCCGCATCGGACGCATCGGACTCACCGCCAGCGTTGCCAGAAACGTTGCTGCTAGCGTCATCCGCCAACAGCATATCCCTATCGGTCAGGGAAGTGTCAATGCGAGCCGCTTCGGCTTCACGTACAGCGTCGAACTCACGCTGCGCCTCTGCTTCGGCGCGAGCGCGGTCTTCCTCAGCCTGTGCGAGAGCTTCTGTAAGATGCGCGTCGGCTTCTTTTTCTCGGGACTCAACGTCATCTCCGGCGTTTTCGTCCATGCAGCTGCCGCATATTTCAGCAGAGCTGTCGCTTTCGCTTTCATCGGCAAAAGCAACAGCATGCGGAGCTACAGGAGCAAGGGTGGCCACCAGCACGCACGCCATCATCAACGATATGGCGGCTCGCAGGGTGTGCATTACGTTGGGCTTCGTTTGTGGTGCGTTTAACGTCTGCAACTGCGTTAGCCTCCTAAACCTCAGGAATGCTTATTTGCCCAAATTATACAAAGAACGCCGCCACACCTTGAAAACAAACTGATTCTTTACCTTACGTGATTACAATCGTCTGCACCTGATCTGTATGGACATCGTACCCACCTATCTTTGTAATAGATGCAATCATCCGGAGCCGGATTATCATAGGCATGCTCGGCATCGCCATCAGTCTCACTTTCGGGTTTACACCCGCCAACTTTTGCAGTTCGCTTTATAATTGAGTACAACAAATGCGTCCGTATGAGATTGGGAGCCCGGACATTTTGCTGGACTTCGACTCTGGCCGGGAAGCCAGCTTCATCTGCGTGCAGCTGAACACGCTGACTGCCACTGGCTGACCCGTGAACAGTAACAAAAAGGCCGCCCCGGAGGGCGGCCCTTAGCATTCTTGGTAGCTCCGACCGGATTCGAACCGGCGACCTCCGCCTTGAGAGGGCGGCGTCCTAAACCGCTAGACGACGGAGCCACATGTGCGCTTTGCTCGTACAACCGAAAACTGGCTGGGGTGGAAGGAGTCGAACCCTCACATACGGAACCAGAATCCGCTGTCCTGCCATTAGACGACACCCCAGTGGCATCTTCTCGGTGCATCTACGCCACCGCAGAGGCAAGACGTAAGCGCAAGACGGTATATTACGGATCCCTTGGCTTTTCGTCAAGTGTTACCGGGAATTTTTTCGGGAAATTTGTCCGTCCTTCCCAAAACGAACGCTTTGTCGTACAATGATCCGCACGCCGCGCTATGCGAGGCGTGCGGCTTGCCAGTGTGGCGCAATGGTAGCGCAACTGATTTGTAATCAGTGGGTTGCGGGTTCGACTCCTGTCACTGGCTCCAGAAAAACAGTGGGTCAGACGGCGTACCGTCTGACCCACTTTCAGTTTTTAGCAACGTTCCAGAACAAGCGCAACAGGGGTGTTGAGTACTGAAAGTTCTGGAGACTGATTTGGGCTCATCATCAACGAGCCCACGATTGAACCCTGTTCCAGTAGTACAGCGGTGAGTCGCAGCGTTGAGTCGAATGATTTTCCTCGCCTCTGCTCGTCTAATTCATGTTAGAATACGAACATACATTCGCACGAACGTTTGATCGTATTTTGAAATGGCCGAAGAGCACTGCGAGGGAAGCTATGGAAACGGCTGATAAGTTAGAAATTCTTGCCGATGCCGCAAAGTACGACGTCGCATGCACGTCGTCGGGCGTCAATCGCGGTGCGGTTTTCGGGCAACTCGGGTCGGCAAGTTCAGCCGGATGCTGCCACAGCTTCACACCCGATGGGCGTTGCATCACGTTGCTTAAAGTACTCATGACCAACGTATGCATCTACGACTGTGCCTACTGTGTGAATCGGGCGAGCAACGACGTACCGCGAGCCGCTTTCGCACCACGGGAGCTCGCTGATCTGACTATCGCGTTTTATCGTCGCAACTGCATCGAAGGCTTATTCTTAAGCTCTGGCGTTATCGGCAACCCTGACCAAACGAGCGAGCTTATGGCCCGCACGCTACGCATCCTGCGTTATGACTACGGCTTTCGGGGATACCTGCATGCGAAGGCCGTTCCCGGCACGTCGCCCGAACTAATCAACGAGCTCGGACAGCTTGCCGACCGCCTAAGCGTGAATATGGAGCTTCCCTCGCACCAAAGCTTGGCATTGCTCGCCCCACAGAAGAGCAAGCAGGACATCGTTGCCCCCATGCGGCAAATTCGCGACGCTATCGCAACCGATCGCGACGTCCGTGCACTCATGGGAAAGAAAACCGTATATGGCACGTCGGTGCAGACAAGACGCAAACAAGCGCCCTTCGCTCCCGCCGGACAATCGACCCAAATGATCATTGGCGCAACCCCAGAAAGCGACTACCACGTGCTGAACCTTTCGGCAGCCCTGTATCGCACCATGAGTATGAAGCGTGTGTTTTTCAGCGCATACGTACCCGTAAACAGCGACCCACGCCTACCCAGCAACGATGCAATGCAGCTTAATCGCGAACACCGGCTCTACCAAGCCGACTGGCTGCTACGTTTTTACAAGTTTGACGTAACCGAGATCATCGACGAGAGCCACCCCTTCTTGGAGACCGACATTGATCCAAAGGCAAATTGGGCACTTAACCATCTTGACTTGTTCCCTGTTGAAGTGAACGCCGCACCGTATGCAATGCTGTTGCGAGTGCCCGGTATCGGCGTAAAGGGAGCACGCAGTATCATCGCCGCACGCAGACAGCGAAAACTTGGAGAAGACGAGTTGCGCAAACTCGGCATTGCTTTCAAGCGGGCAAAATTCTTCATTACGTGCAACGGAACGTACGCCGCACCTGGTATCGACTTCTCACGCGACGTACTGCATGCACAGCTTTCAGCACCTATCAATGGAGGGCGCCACGGCCGCCGCGCCGATAAGGCAATACCTGGCCAAATGAGCTTGTTCGAAAGCGTCGACACGCCAGAGAAACTGCGGGCACGCGGGTTGCAACCCGGTCAGAACACACCGAACGCTGCACCACTCACCAGTTCCGCACCACGTTCGTGTACTACAAGCGATTGGAACCGACTGCTGGAGGCATCCTAATGACGCGAATCGAAACCAAACTCACACCCAACATCGACAACGGCCGAAATGCCGCAACGAACACCACCTGCGGCGATAAGCGAGCGAACCAGGTGTGTACCGCACCACGCATTCCCGACGTCATCGAGCGACGGCGCATCCTTGGCGAGATGATAGAACCCTCCCCATCCGTCCAAACCATGGAATGTGGAAGCGACACCCAAAGCGACACTGTCAGTTCGCACGCATCGGCCAGCACGGTTGCCTACACCTACGACGGAACGCTTGAGGGGCTGCTCTCATGCGTATTCGCTGCCTACGCCAACCGAGAAGACCCTACAGACATCATGCCCGCCGATAGTTTCCAACCGCGACTCGGGCAAGCTGTGAGAAGCATTAGCACCGATCTTACTCGCGCTGAGCGGGTGCGTGTGGGCGTGTGCCGCAACTGTGGACCGGCAGGGTTCGCCGCCGTGCGCACCGCCTCGCTTTCCGATAATCCCACCATGAGCATGGCGGTGTACCGCTTCATCCGTCATGGCATGGTACAAAACCGCCCTCATTCCTGCGCTGGCTGCAAACGACAGCGAAGTTGTTCGGGTACTGGAGAAGGTAACCTGGGCCTTTGTTCGAACAGCGCTCAGCCCAGCACACTGAATGACCTGTCGCATCCAGCTGTGGCAGGCGTGCGCGAACTCGTCCGAGAAGCCACATGCGAAGCCGAACGCATGAGACAGTTTATCCGCTTCGAACACATGGATAACAGCGTGTGGTTCGCGCGCTGTAACCCAAAAGCAAGTGTTGTTCCTTTGATCATGTCCCACTTCGCCGCACGGTTTAACACGCAACCATTCATCATCTACGACGAAACACACTATCTGGCCGGCGTTAGCGAAAACGGAACGTGGCAGCTTGTGCGCACCGACGAGATAACGCTTCCTGGCTACGCACCCGACGAAGCGCCTATGCGCCGCGCCTGGAAGCGTTTTTACGATTCGGTATCGATAGAGTCGCGTTACCATCCCGAACTTCGACGGCAGTTCATGCCCATGCGCCTTTGGAAAAATATCACCGAGATGCAAGAGACGCTGCCGCGCGCCGTCCGCGCAAGCGAGCGGCAGTACATCGGCACTTCAGCACATGACGCACTGTCTGCGGGCAGGCTCAATCAAACAGACCGCACCCCAGTGCAATCGAAGGGAGGGATGAAGCTATCTTTAGCAGCGTCACCTTCCTGCCAAAAATAGTCTTCGATACCAAGCGTATCCGCGTAATCGAGTAGTCGCTCGTAGTCGGCGTCGGGCACACGTTCAGCAAGCTCGGGGCATCGCTTGAGCACGCTTGTTGCATGCGTGTCACCCGCGGCTGCTGCCTGAGCAAGCACCGGTGTGTATTGGTTCATGAGCGACAGCAACACACGTGAACCGTAGCGCTCGTGCACAAGACGCACCACCTTGGCCGAGTTGTCGTACGCCTGCGGCAACATGAGGTGGCGCACCACCACGCCACGCACTAATCGTGGCAGCCCGTCAACCTCATCGAACACCGGCTCGCCCACCTGTTCAACCATAGCATCGAGTGCGGCACGTGCCACCCGCGGGTAATCGGAAGCTCTCGAATAGCGCGCTGCGAGCTCGGCATCGGCGTACTTGAAATCGGTCAAGTATACGTCAACGGCACCCTCGTTGTCTCGCACCGCCTGCACCGTCTCATACCCCGACGTGTTCCAAACGATAGGTAGACACAACCCTCGCTTGCGTGCCGTCGCAACCGCCACACGCACCTGCGGCGCATAATGCGTCGGCGTGACGAAATTGATGTTGAGCGCGTCTTGATCCTGTAACTCCAAACAGATATCGGCCAACCTATCAACGGACACTGCGATACCCGCCTTACCAGCAGCAATTACGGCGTTCTGACAATACACACACCTCAGCGGACAATGCGCAAAAAACACCGTTCCACTGCCCCGTTCACCACTTATCGGAGGCTCTTCCCAAAAATGTAACGCAGCACGCGCGAGTACTACCTCATCTGTTGCGCCACATACGCCGCGTTGCCCAAGACCCCTGTTAACGCCACATGCGCGCGGGCAAAGCATGCATCCCGCGCCCACATTCCCTTCTCCACCAGTACAATCCATCAGAATTGCGCCTAATTCATACTGAAGCCTGAGTACAAACCCCCATGGCCATGTCGATGGCTGCGCCCTGAAGAGCAAGTATCCTCGTTGCAACAGTCGTCATCGCAATCATCGCAATCGAAATCGCAATCATACAGGTCGTCATCGTATTCGTCATCATCGAAACCATCGCTATACGCCTGCTCAGCGCGCGTCCAATCAAGGCCATGAGCAGCACACGCTGCCTCATCGCCATACGCCAACGATAACGCCGCGGGCGATTTATCAGCGCCACCGATCAGCGCCATCAATTCAAGCATGTGCGCACACGATTCAGCATGAGGCAGAATAAGCTCGTAGTCATCGGCCGCCATCAGCGCCGCCGACAGCTCTGCAAGCAGTATTTCCACAGTATAGGTACCCTCAAATCGCTCTTCGACGATAGCCCGCCATGCATCAGCGAACGCATCGGAGCCTGGCGCACTCAGGCCGGCATCGAAAGCGAGACCGGCATGCTGCGCAACATGGAACAACGCCTGAGCTTCAACCGCTGCCGCTAGGCAAGACGTCGCACGCAGCGTCCACGCAGCTTTGGCAAGCTGCGCGCTTCCCGCAACACCCGTCTCATGAACCGTTGCCGCCAGCGCGCGAACCACGGGAAGTGCCAAGCGCACTGCCGTATCGTCACCGCTAACGAAACCAACAAGATTACCGGCATCAGCCAGAGCGTCATCAGCGAACATGTCGCATACAGCAAGGGGTGCCTCGGCGAAGTGAAGATCGTTCACTGTGGCAACTGCGCCGATTTCCCGCGCGAAACTAGGCGTCGACGCGGACAGATCAATCACAACTGCCCCAGGTTTTGCCACTTGCACCACGCCATCGGTGTCGAAATAGACATCCTCGAGTTCCGTCTGTGTCACGCAGTACGTGATTACCGCATCGGCATCGGCAAGCCGTTCCGCACGCACGAAACCTTGCGCCTGCAAGCGCTCGTCAACAACCCGACCCCAAGATTCGAACCCCGCAAACGCATACGTTTCAATCATGAAAGCTTCCCTTTCGCTTTCGCACGCGAACAGACAGCAGAGCGTCTGCCACACGAATCATTATCCAACCGCTAACCCTCGCTCTTTACCTTGCGAGCAATGCGGTCAGCAACCGACAGGCCGCACCGGCGGTCTTTACCCCAGAATACGATGGCAATCATGTTCGGCCCCACATGGCTGCCAATTACCGGCCCGATAGACGTTTCCAAGAACACTGCTTGCTCATCCAGTTTTGACACGGCCTCTTTCAACCGAACGAGGTCCTTCGGGCAGTCGGCGTTTCCCACTAACGCCAGCTTATCGGCACCTTCGTCATCACCGTTTTTCTGATAGTACTCGGCAAGCTGCTTGATTCCCTTCTTGCGCCCACGGGCAACACCCACCAGCGACAACTTGCCTTCAAGATCAACTGACAGCATAGGTTTCACGTCGAGCTTCGCACCCGCATATGCCACCGATGAAGGAATGCGCCCGCCGCGCCGCAGCGCTTCAAGATCGTCAACCATAAATTCGCACCGCACGAAATACCGCGCTTCTTCGGCCCACGTAGCAAGTTCCAATGCGGTCATGCCGTTTTCTCGCTGACGCAAGGCCTCGTACACCAGCAAACCCTCGGCGATTGAGGGCAGCTTCGTGTCGACCACATGGAGTTCAGCATCGGGGTGATCAGCCAAAACCTGCTCACGTACGAGCATGGCAGCGTCATAGCTTCCCGACAAACCACTGGTGAAGCTCAAGTACACCGTGGGCACCCCGCTTGCCACCGCGCGCTCGAACACCTCGCGAAACACCGGGATGGGCACCTGCGAAGTAGTGGGGCACGCCCCGCCTCTCATGGCGTCGTAGAAGTCGTGCGCGGTGGTGGACTGATACAGATCGTCGAAACGGCTCTCGCCATTCATGAGGTACGGAAACTGAATCAGCTCGACCCCTTCCCGATCCACAACACCAAAAGGTAGATCACAGCACGAGTCGATGATCAGGTTGCATTTGCATTGCGCCATAGCGCCCTCCATTCTCGTTCGTTACAGTCAGCAACACGCCGCTACAGCCAACGCACGCCTACACCGCCGCAGCCTCCAAAAGCCCGGTTAGTCCAAACCGCGCAGTTTAATGGCCAACTCGTGGCGACGCTCGAACAGGCTGCGCTCCAATCCAACCGGGTAGGTATGGGCGTTCAGCACGCGCTTCTGGCTCTCATCAAGAGTGAGAAGCCCCGCGTGGCACCGTTGCTGCGCCGCCAGCGCATCGCGACATTCGCTTGGCAGCACAGTCTTCCCATCGCGCGCCAACGGAGCCAAAAGCGTTTCAAAGCGCAGCCCCTGCAGCGTCTTACGACGCAAGTCATCGGACGGATCAACAATTGTCTCAGCATCAGCTACACCGGTGTTACAGTCGAACACCATGTCGCCGGCGATGGTGCCGGAATCGTAATAGTAGCGCCGCACATCCAACACTCCAGGCACGGTAAGCTTCGCCGCCGTTTCCGAAATTTTCAGGCAATCGGTCCATGACCCCTCGCCTACCTTGGTGGCAGACAGCTTATACACGCCGCCAAGCGTCGGCTGATCGTAAGCACAAGCCAGCTTCGTGCCCACGCCCCACGAATCCACCTTGGCCCCTTGGTCGCGAATCGACTTAATAGTATGCTCGTCAAGATCGTTCGACAGTACGATACCGCAATCGCAAAGCCCCGCCTCGTCCAGCATACGCCGCGCCGTCTTGGCAAGCCAGGCAAGGTCGCCCGAGTCGATACGAATGCCAGCCATTCGCTCACCGCGCTCGCGCATTTCCAACCCCACCGTTATGGCGTTTTTCACACCTTCGATCACGTCGTAGGTGTCAACCAACAGCACGCAGTTTTTTGGGAACGCCGCTGCATACGCACGAAACGCCGTGAGCTCATCGGGAAACGACATCACCCAGGAATGGGAATGCGTACCCGACACAGGCAACCCGAACAGCTTGCCAGCCAACACGTTTGACGTCGACGCGCAGCCACCCACCACCGCCGCACGGCTCGCCCACACGCCGCCGAAGGCGCCTTGCGAGCGCCTCAAGCCGAATTCGGCAACCGGAGCGCCGGCAACTGCGCAAACGCGCGCTGCCTTCGTAGCCACAAGCGTTTGGAAGTTCACGCAGTTCAAAAGCGCTGTTTCGATAATCTGGCAGTCGAGAATAGGACCGCATACGCGCACAAGGGGCTCGTGTGGAAACACAATGGTGCCTTCAACTACGGCATCAATGTCAACGTGCAGCCTGAAATCTGCCAGCATATCAAGGAAGTCTTGTTTAAACAGCTTTCCGCCACCAGGAGCGTCCAGACTCGCCAAATACGCGATGTCGCTTTCCGAGAAGCGGAACGTATCAACCAGATCAGCCAGCTGTGCCATGCCACACGCAACAGCGTAACCACCCGCAAACGGATAGTCGCGGAAATACATATGGAAGCACGCCTGCATGTCGGCTTGCCCGCTCTCCCAATAACCCTGCGCCATGGTGAGCTGATACAAATCGGTCAACAGCTCATATTCGACCGTCAGGGATTCTCCGTCCCGCACGTCTGCTCCTTCCTTTAAGCTGGGCACGTTCGCGTGTCCACTACCTGTCTCTCGTCCGTCGTAATTATTGCTTTACTGCTGCTGCGGCGTCTCGCCTGAAGACTTACGATTCCTTCTGCGGCGATGCGCCCCTGCGCGTTTCTGCGCATCGGCGGGCGCGTGCCCATCGCGCGGCGCGGCATGCGTGTCGGTATGTGCTCCTTCGCGACTAGTACTCGCATTGCGCGGACCTCGCACGCCCGACGAGTTCTGACCAGGACGCACCGCTGTCTTTCCGCTTTGCCGCGACGCTTCGGCGCCACCCTTCTGCGCGCCACCTCTGACAGAGGTAGCGGAAGCAGCTGCTTGCTTTCGCTGTCCCTGCTGAGCTCCCTGCTTTTTACCCTGCGAACCCTTGCGCGCTTGCGACCCGCCGGCACCCTCGCGCTTTTTTGCACTCGCAGTACCTGCAGCGCCCTTGCCTGCCGCCGACGTTTCGGCTGCAGCATGCGAACGGCTCACGGGTGCTTGCGTTGTCACCGAAACCCCACTCGCATCGAGCTTCGTCGAACGGCGCCGACGTGGTGTGCGCGTAGATGTCGTGTTTGCAACGGCCCCATCACGCGTTTGAGACGACGCGCGCTTGTGCACAGGTGTCTTCGCAGAACTGGAACTCTTGCTCGACCCCTTCGATGAGTCCTGCGATTTCGATCGCTGCTTCTGCGAACCGGGCCGCGAAGCCGCTGCGTCGCGCTGTTTTCGCCCAGCCGACGCCGAACCCGTGTGGCGAACTGTTTGCGGATCGGCTAGCTTGTCACCGGCCGTCAACTGACCGGTCAAAAGCGACGACGAAGCCGATCCCAACGCCGCGCGGCCTTGTTCGATCGCGCACTCCCATGCCTCTTCACCGATCACGTTCGGGCGACCCTCGCCCTGTGGCTCGTCGAAATCGGCTAAGGGAACCTTCACAGGCTTCTCTCCCTCAACGCGCACCGTCACAATCTCGCGCGGTACGTCGAGATCGACCACCTTGGCAGGACCTACCGGCGTTTGCACGGTGGCGTTGCGCTTCGGCGCACGCTTGTTGAAATCCTTGTATGCGTCATACTCGTAGCGCAGACAACACATCAGACGACCACACACACCCGATATCTTCTGGGGGTTCAGCGACAGATCCTGCTCTTTCGCCATGCGAATCGACACCGGGCAAAACTCACCGCCCAAGCGCTTACAGCACAACTCTTGTCCGCAATGTCCTAAACCGCCGATCATGCGCGCTTCGTCACGCACGCCAATCTGACGCATGTCAATACGCACGTGAAAGCGAGCGGCCAACTTCCGCACCAACTCTCGGAAATCGACACGGTCTTCGGCTTCGAAATAGAAAATGGCCTTGTCGCCGTCGAGCAAATATTCGACCGACACCGGGCGCATATCATCACCCATTTCGGCAGCCATTTCCTTAAATACGGGCAGGGCTTCAGCCGCCTTACGCTCCATGATGCGGGCGTTCGCTTCGTCTTCCGAGGTGGCAACGCGCTTCACGGGCTTCAGCGGCGTTTTCAGCTTATCCACCTGCTCGCTGCTCGCTTCAAATACTTCACCGACAGCACGGCCAAACTCCGTGCCACGTGCGGTGGAAACCACCAGATTGTCGCCCTCATGTATGGTAATGTCCCCCGCATCGAACCAAAGTGTCTTGGGGTTGTTGCTCAACGTAACGGGCGCTATCCGAACCATTCAGCACCACTCCTTATATAGTATTCAGTCGCGCCCGGCATGAGAGCCGGATGCGTCGTACAGCGTATGTCTCATATCGAGCAGCATGGCGTCGATACACGTTTCAGGGGATACATTATACGAGATCGCCTCGTCATAGCGACGCACGGCTTCCAATGCGGCGGCAACACGTGCGGCATCCGTATTGGCGGCGGCATCGGCTATCGCATCAAGTGCGTCGGAGTTCACCACCACTTCAGGCGCACCAGCGCACATAACCAACACGTCACGCAACCACCCGCGGATAATGGCCGTTGTTTGATGAAGTAGCTCGTTGCTCTTTGCTGTGATCAGGCGCTTATTTCGCTGCTCGATTTGACGAACCGCCGCACGTTCTAAAAACTCGGAAGCATCCTCCAAATCGCGAGCCTGCTGACTGCGAACCTCGTCGAGCGGAGCCTTCGCCTGCACCACCATGCTCGACGCCGCCTGCACGATGTCCCAGTCGTCAGATAGCCGAAGCGCCGCGAGCGTACCTAAAACGTTCCGCCGCAATTCCATGCATTCCCCTGATTTCAGGAAGGCCACGGCCTTGCTTACCGATCCGTCACAAGCCTGCAGCGCCCAAGCTGCACGTTCGCGCGTCGCCCCAGTATTCTGCGACACCAACCCCGCAGCCTCAGCAGCAGGAATAGTGCGAAACGGAATCACCTGGCAACGCGACACAATGGTGGAAAGCACGCTTTCCTGAGTACGTCCCAGCAAAATGATCAGCACGCCTGTTGGTGGCTCTTCCAAGGTTTTCAGAAAGGCGTTTGCTGCCTGCACACCTAAAAGATCAACCCGGTCGAGAATATACACTTTGCGCTTCGCGCGGATAGGTGCAAGCGAAACGTCGGCAACAATGGAGCGCACCTGCTCAACCAGGTAGCCCATCGCACCCTCGGGAGCGTAAAAGTGCACGTCAGGATGCGTGCGAGCCATCACGCGGCGACATTCGTCACACTCACCACATCCTGTGCCGTGCTCACACAGCACCGACTGCGCCAACGCGTAGGCCGCAGCGGTCTTGTTCGATCCAGCAGGCCCAACCAATAAATAGGCATGGCTTACTTTGTCCCCTGAAACCGCCGCACGCAGAAAGTCGCGTACTTGCGGCTGTCCGAACACGGCGTCGAACGCGTCAGCCATGGCACCTCTCCGAAGACGAAGCCTGCGTGCGCCGATCGTCTAGTACCGAAAAGAAGCTCTCGTCACACACCGACGCATCGGCCATCCAGGAAAACAAATCGGACAGCGCACAGAACACCTGCGCCGCTGTCAACGAGCGGGGGCCGTCGGAATCGATGACGCGCACACGATCGGGGTCGGCTTGCGAAAGTGCGAGAAAGCCCTCGCGAACCCGGTCATGAAACGCCTCACCTGCCTGCTCCAAGCGATCGGCGCCACCCTTCGTCGCGCGCACCAAACCCGCCTGTGTTCCACCACACATCAACAACAACGTTCGATCAGGAACGATGCCGCGGGCGGCAAAGCGGTTCGCCGCATCCACGAAGTCACGGGAAAGACCGCGGCCAAACGCCTGGTAGGCCACCGTGGAATCGAAGAATCGATCGCAGAGCACCACCGCGCCTCGCGCAAGTGCGGGCTCTATGACCTCCGCAACAATCTGAGCGCGAGCGGCTTCATAAATGAGCAGCTCGGCTTCATCTGACAAGGTGGTATTTTCCGGGTTAAGGACGATGGAGCGCAACGCTTCACCCACCTTCGTTCCACCTGGCTCACGCACACACACTACCTCGTAGCCGTGATCCTGTAATGCCTGAGCCAGAAAACGCAGATGTGTAGTCTTTCCCGCGCCGTCCCCGCCTTCGAACGTGACGAACACGCCGCGGTGCGGGGTTCTCTCGTTCGATGCGTCGTTCATGGCATTTCCTCCATGTATTGCCCTTCGGGGTCAAAACCCCTATTGCCACCTGAAAGTGCGCAACAACACCTTGCAGTCAGCCGCACGATGCAGCTGGCAAAGCACGATCGGGCAAAATGCACCATTTCGCCCGCTGCGCGTGAAGTCGATTATATACCTTTCCACACCCCGCATCCGCCGCACGCGCCATCGCTCCATCGAGCCGCCACCAGCTGTAACCAGTCTGCAAGTCGCCCGCAAGTCGCCTTCACCGCCAGCTATCACCAGCCGAAAGGTGTCCAACCGAGGGAGATACCCGCTCGCCTGCTTCGATGCTACGATACAAGTCGCGCCCGCAGGTGTCGATGGCAACGAAGCACGGGAAATCGTGTAGCTGCAGGCGGCGAAGTGCCTCGGTTCCCAAGTCGTCCCACGCCACCAGCTGGCTTTCGGTTACATGCGTGGCCAAAAGCGCGGCGATGCCACCCACGCATGCGAAGTACACCGCCCCGTTGCGACGGCACGCCTCAACCACCTCGAGCGAGCGCTTACCCTTCCCCAAGCACGCAATCAGCCCGGCATCCATGAGCGCGGGCGTAGCGAAGTCCATGCGGCTTGCCGTGGTAGGCCCAACCGACCCAAGCGGCCTGCCTGCGGCTGCAGGAGTGGGCCCGGCGTAGAAGATGGTTTGGCCCGCAAGACCAAACGGCAGCTCACCGTTTTGTCGCAACGCTTCCAGTATGCGCGCATGCCCGGCATCACGCGATGTGTACACCGGCCCACAAAGAAGCACCTCTTGCCCTGCGTGCAACCCAGCAAGATCAGCCTTCGAAAGCGGCAGCTGCAGGCGAATGGGCGCGCTATTCCTCATTTCGTTTCCGCTCTTTTCGTTTCCGCTCACCGTTCATCACCCCAGGGAATCACCTCAACAGACGCCGATCGCATTGCACAGCATCCCATGTTCACCGCAACGGGAAGCGCGGCAATGTGGCACGGTGCGGTTTCCACGTGCACGGCAAGCGCAGTGCACGCGCCGCCCAACGCTGCCGGACCGATGCCAGAGGCATTTACGGCATCCAGCAGATCGCGTTCGAACGCCGCGGCTTCTGGGCGAGCTGCCACAGAACCCACCGGGCGCAACAATGCATGCTTCGCCAAGCCAGCCACCTTGTCAAACGTGGCACCCACACCCACGCCCACGATAAGCGGTGGGCAAGCGTTGGCGGCCTTTTCGCGCACGCATTCGAGCACAACGCGGCGCACGCCTTCAACACCCGCGCCCGGCGCCAGCATGACCACGCGTGAGGCGTTATCGCTTCCGCCTCCCTTCAGCATCACGTACACGGTCGCTCCCGCACCAGGACGGAAGCGTATCTCACAAAACGCCGGGGCGTTCGTGTTCGTGTTCGTGCGATCGAACAGCGCATCGCGAAGCACACTCATCCGCAAGCGACCACACTCGTACGCCTCGGCCACCGCCGCATCAACGCCTGTAAACACGTTGCCCGGCACGGCCACGCGCTCGCCCACTTCAAGACATACCCACACGGTTCCTGTGTCCTGGCACAACGGCACGCCATCGCGAGCAGCAATGTCGGCGTTTTCCAAAATTTGCCGTAATACGCGCTGCGCACGCGGGCTTTCTTCTCGCAGAGCAACTTTTTCGATACCTGCTCGAACATCGCAGCGCAATGTGACGGCAGCTTGCGCGATAGCGCACCGCACAGCGTCGGCTACTGCATCGGCGCTGATAATGGGCGGATAATCCATGGGTCCTTCCCTTCTCAAACCTCTGAGGAAACACTGATTGAAGCCGTCCTTCACGCAACAACCCCTATCGGGCTCTTTGCTCACTTTCTGCATTATAAGCGCATACGAACACCCCCGCACACACACTGTACAAGCATGATAAAATGCGTGGCTGTGCAAGGGAAGGAGTCTCAATGGCCCAGGAGCAAACAAGCGACGGCGAAACACCCGAAAACAACACGGCGACCGAGACCGGGGCCGCCGAAACCACACAGAACTTCTTCACGCGAGGCATTTCCAACATCCTCACCCGAATATCGAATGCACAGGAACGCCATGAGGCCCTCGCGAAAATCCGCGCTGGTCACCGCGAAGCGCTCACCGAACAGCTGGTGGCGCAGGTTGCTGGCAACGAGGAATTCGCCGCTATGGTCGAACGCAACATCGCACCGTACCAACGACTCATGTCGTACTACCGATGCGCCATGATGGAAGCAGAAACCAAATTCCGTGTGTTAAACGAGGAATTTGGCCTGCAACACGACCGCAACCCTATCGAGAGCATTAAATCGCGCTTGAAGTCCCCCGACAGCCTGGCGCGCAAGCTGTACGTCAAAGGCTATCCCATGACAATGGAGTCGCTGGAGAAAAACATCAACGACATCGCGGGCGTGCGCGTGGTGTGCACGTTCCTTGAAGACATGTACGCGCTGGCAGAGGCACTGCTGGCGCAAGATGATGTGGTACTTATCGAGCGCAAGGACTACATCGCCGACCCGAAAGCGAGCGGATATCGCAGCCTGCACCTGATTATCGAAATACCAATTTTCCTCGAGCACGAGAAGCGATCGGTGAAGGTGGAAGTGCAGCTGCGCACCATCGCGCAGAACTTCTGGGCCACACTGGAACATCAGCTGCGTTACAAGAAGAACCTGTCGGAGGAAGCAACGGCTTATGTCGCCCAAGAGCTCACCGACCTAGCCGAAGCAGCATCGTCGCTGGACATCCGCATGCAGGCCCTGCGCAACTACCTCGACGACGATCGAAACGAGAAGTAGCAAACGCGTACGGTTCAGTTCGCTCACAAACCCAAATTGTCGTACGTTTCGCAGGGCGAAAGACCACTTCCCTCCGCCCTGTCTTCCGACCCTGCGAACCACGTGGGAAAAGCTATTTCGACGAGCTTGCCGAGCTTGATGACGCACTGCGTGAAGTCCGCTTACGCGACGGTGTCGAGGCCTTCTTCTTGCCACCGCGAGTGCCGCTTCCACTGCGCGCACTACTCCCCTTGCGGGTGCCACCACGTGTAGCCTTGCCCTTCGCAGCTTTCCCTTGCTTTTCCTGTTCCTTACCGGGGCAATCGAAGTTCGGGCATAGCCGCCAAGGTCCGCGTGCAGTGGTAACCACCACAATAGGCGCGCCGCAGTGCTCGCAAGCTTCGTCGGTGGGCTCGAGCTTGCCATACTGCGGCAACGGATAACCCGTTCCGCATTCATCATAGTTCTCACAGCGAATGAAACGTTTTAAGGTGCGTGGGTTCTTGCGCGCGATCAACTTGGCATCGATACCCGCATCGCCGCAGGTGGGACATAGCCCCACTACCACATCGGGCTCAGCATTCGTGGGACAGTTGGGGTCAATGCAGATGGTGCGCGGCTTCGTGCGGAACGCCGTCACCTTCACCTGGGGCATACCGCACGTGGAACACACCTCGGACAACGCCTCAATCTTGCCCGACGGCAGCGGATAGGTGACGTCGCAATCGGGCCAGCCAGCGCAACCAATAAACATGCCACGGGTTTTCTGCGACGCGCGAATTTGCAGGTCGCGCCCGCACTTGGGACACGGCCCAACGTATGCGTCGGCAGCCACCGCATCGGCCAGCGCCGCACTTACCTCTTCGGAATGAGGCATCAACTGCGCAAGTTGCTCGGACAGCAGCTTGCGAGAATTACCTACCACCGCGTCTTTCGTGGTAATGCCGGCGGCAATGTTGTCCATCTCGGCTTCCAGTTCGGCGGTCATTTCAGGATGCGTGATGTGTGGTGCAAACTTATCCAGCGCATCGCACACCGCCATGCCCAGCTGGCTGGGTTCGATGGGGTCGTTCACGATGTACTTCACCGTGTACAGCCGTTCAATGATGCTGTGGCGCGTCGACTTCGTACCCAGCCCCAAGCGCTCCATTTCCTGGATAAGCCGTCCTTGTGAATAGCGCGCCGGCGGCTCGGTCTGCTTCTTCGTGCAAGTTGCTCCATTGAATGCGATACGTTGCCCCTGTTGAAGCGAAGGCAACTGCTCGTCTTTCTTCAAACCGTACGGGTAAATGGCACGAAAGCCCGGTTTCACCAGCACGTCGCCCTTCGCGACAAAGGGCTCGCCAGCAACATCGAGCGATACTTTTGTCCCCTCCACCACAGCGGCGTCGGAAAGCGTGGCCAAAAACCTGCGAGCGATCAGGTTGTACAGCTTGTAGTTGGCCGCCGGCAGATCGTCGGGGGTCGCCTTGGCGGTAGGATAGATAGGCGGATGGTCGGTGGTTTCCTTCTTTCCGCGTGTGGCATGCAGCGCGCCCCGGCTTAGCAGCTGCTTACAGTACGGCGCGTAGGCGGGATTGCCAGAAATTGCCTGCACCACACCACGCAGATCGAGCGATTTCGGATACACCGTGTTGTCCACGCGCGGGTACGATATGTAGCCGTCCATGTACAAGCTCTCGGCAATACGCATGGTACGTGCCGGCGAAATTCCCTCAGCGGAAGCGGCTGCCATCAAGCTGGTGGTGTTAAACGGGACAGGCGGTGCCACCGTGCGCGTGCGCTTCTCCACTGCGGAAACGGTGGCGCATCGAGCCTGCTCAACGGCAGCTATAGCAGCGTGCGCCCTCACTTCGTCCTTGAAGCGGGTAGTCGCGTGCGGAGCCTCGAAGGCAAGCTCTCCCTCGCCGTCGGTGGGGCCTACCTGAGCAGCCGCATCGAAACGCCCGCGAATGACCCAGTAGTCCTGCGGCACAAACGCCATACGCTCACGTTCCTTCGCCACCACCAGCGCGAGCGTGGGTGTTTGCACGCGACCCGAACTGCGCACGTTCCCGTAGCCGGCGAACTTCACAAGCGTCAGGTAGCGCGTAAGTGCAGCACCCCAGATAAGATCGATATCCTGGCGCGACGAACCAGCAGCGGCTAAGTTGTTATCCATGGGCACCAGGTTACTAAAGGCGTGTGTTATCTCTTCTTTAGTGAACGCAGAATAGCGCGCGCGACTCACTGGCGCAGTCTCGTTCACCTGGCGGCAACACGCAAGCGCATCGGCACCGATAAGCTCACCTTCGCGGTCGAAGTCAGTCGCAATGATAATGGCATCGGCTTTCTTGGCCAGGTTCTTTAAGCTGCGGATGATGTCTTTTTCCTTGGGCAGCTTCACAATGGGCGCGTATGCCAAATACGGCAGCGCGTCCATCTTCCAGGCTTTCAGCTCCACGCCATCTTCTGTGAACGGCTTTTTCTTCTTGAATGGGGGGCGCGGGAGTTCAGCGGGAACCTCAGCGGCAACAGATTCGCCCTCTTCGGTAACACCTTGCCAACCGCCGCGACGTTTGTACACCATAGACGGCGTGAAATCAGGTTCGAGAATGTGCCCACGCAATCCGATAGTCACCCATTCCTCGCCATCAACCTCAAAGCGGTACACCGGAGTGGAATACACCTTGTCAGATTTGGGTTTTTTCACACCCAGCAGATCGGCGATCTTTTGGGCAGCGTCGTTCTTCTCGGTAACCACGAGTCTCATGCAGACCCCTCCTTGTTCTGCCAGCTGAGCGTTTTTCGCGCAGCCGATGCGCTCACACGATTGCCCCAATTCGTTGATTAACGTGTGCGGGGATAACGCCGCGCTCGGCACAGCCACTCGACGCAGCCGCTCGGCGCAGCGCTGCATAGCATACACGAAATCAGAGAAGCTGCAAGCGATGGCACAACCGGTGTATCCAAGCTGTTTCTAGCTGCCCATGGGCCAGCCAGCTACAGGGGAGCATTAAGAAAACGGCAGCGTTCTCTTAATGCACTGCGCTCCTACTGCCAGGTTTAGTAATCTCTTATTCCAAGAAATGCAGAACTGCTCGCAAAAGGAACCGCGAAAGACGCATTCAGGTACGGTCGGGTATGGACAGGTACGCTCAGATCCAGTCGGGTAGAGAAAACCTCACCTTCAGCCACTTTTTCTACGAAATGCGCGATTGTGCAAAGTTAGCCGTGTCTTCTGCCACTTTTTTCAGGATATGTACGATTTGACGGAGTCGGCAAAGCTCGTCGAAGCTTCAGGGAAAACAACGGTCGTCTCTGACCAGGGAAAACGTAAAGGCGCTCTCAAGAAGTGAAGAGCAATTCTCGTTCCTTGCTTATTTCTACTCGTTTTTCCGCTTCAAATCGTACATATCCTGAAAAAAGTGGCAGAAGACACGGCTAACTTTGCACAATCGCGCATATCACGAATTTTTTGCCAGCTTCATTTGCGTGCAACCGAACGTGACAATAGAATCAGGGCTTTTTCCTCCATAGTGACAATAGGGACAGTCATTTTGTTACACCCCGAATAAAATGACAAAGAAAGGGGCTTCAAACTGGGCTTTTGTTCAAAACTTGTTTCTTAAAATGTCAAACTACGAAGTGAAACGACATCTCCAACACGAAAGTGAGGCAATAAAATCCGGCTCATGGTACTAATGAGCTACAGCCTCCTTAACAGGTGCTCTTGTTTTTCCGCTTCGGAGTTCGAACGATAATCACTCTCTCGCAACAAGATTACCCCATCCATCGGGAAGATTGACTTCCCTCATATGACCCGAATATTGTCAACAGGCAAAACTAAACATTACGAAAGTTTTTTCACGTAAACTTCCGACAAAGCAAAGCTCCACACCTGCGTCCCGAAAGGCCGCTTGAGAGACCGACGTGCTGATGCACAGTCTCATATCCGCGGATACCGCGTCATGCGCGGCCCGCACCTCGGTTCTTCCGGCGCGGCGGCAGGCGGCAGTCTAGAAGTCGCGCGTGCCGGTTTCCCGGTGCGCATAGAGAACCGAACTAAACAGTGACGCGTAGTCTTGCGCACCCACAGGCACGCTTAAGGTGATGTTCTGCCCATATGCCTGCACAGTGAACTAAGACTCATCCGGAATAATGCTGAACTCGTTTTGGTTGACAAAAGTTGACAATATATAGTAATTTTTATCAACCGCTAATCTTGAAAGTAGAATAAACCCATGGAAACCTTTATCGACATACTCGAAGTTCGTTTCGGAAAGAATCAACCCATTCTCACCGAAGAGATACTCTGCGTGTTCTCTGATATTAGCCGTCAGGCTGTATACAAGAGAATTGATGCAGCTATGGCGGAGGGGAAGATTGCTCGCTATGACCGTGGCGTGTATTACCTTCCGACGGAAACGCGCTTTGGGAAGTCATCGCTTCTAGGAACGCAAGTTGCCACAAAACGCTGGCTTCAATCTGGTAACGATGTTTATGGCTATGTTTCCGGTTTCAATCTGGTAAATGAGTCGGGAGTATCTGATCAGGTGCCTAATACCCTGGAAATTACTACGAACAAAGAGAGTTCTCGTTTGCGAGAGGTTAAGCCTTTTGGTGGCTGGAAACGCATAACACTGCGAAAACCTCGGCGTCCCGTTAATGCGCGCAATGTTAACGCACTACGGTTTCTCGATCTTATTACCGATCAACAAATCCAGTTTTACGATGAATACGAAATGGATGCGCTTAAAAAGCTGGCTCGCAAAGCAGGTAGATCTATGATTTACGATTGCTCAGCCAGTTACCCAGGCAGAACGGCCAAGAAATTGGCAGAGTGTGAGAGATATCGTGTATTTGCATGAGAATCCAGCTGATTTCAAGGAACTCGTTCGCCAAGTGGCCGAATACGAGCAGATGCCCCAATCTTTCATTGTGAAAGATTATTTTGCTGTTCAAATGCTCAAAGAGGTGACACGAAGAAATCCGACGCTTGTCTTTAAGGGTGGAACTTGCCTCTCTAAGTGTTACGGCGTTATTAATCGCTTCTCTGAAGATATTGACCTGGGTATTCAAGCAGAACATGCGACCGAGGGCATGAGAAAACGTATCAAACAAGCAGTGGTAGAGAGCGCTTACTCGTTGGGACTTTCTATCGAAAATCTCGACCGAACGCGCAGCCGCCGAGAGTTCAACCGTTACGAGATACCACTGTCTAACGTCGATAAGATAACGTTTCCCGATAAACTTGTTGTGGAAACAGCCGTTATGACTCCAGCCGATCCTGCCGAGTATCGTAGTTTACAGAGCTTCATTGGAGTGTTTTGTGAAGAACAGCGCTTTGTCGAAGCTGCTGAAGAATACGACCTCGGTCCCTTTGAAGTATTAGCTAACTCTTTGGAGCGAACCTTCTGTGACAAAACCTTCGCTTTGTGTGACTACTATTTAGCGGGCAGCATACCTCCGCGACAATCGCGCCACATGTACGACCTTTGCAAGCTGCTTGATCGGGTTCCATTAGACGAAACACTGCTTGAACTGCTAAAGATAGTGCGCCGTCAGCGCTTGGGCGGCTCCCGTACACCTTCGGCAAATCCCGCCGTTGATATATCTGACACTCTGCAAAGAATCGCAAGCTATGGTGTCTATCGGGAAGACTACGAGAAAGTCACCGCTCCTCTTCTATATGACGATCTGAGTTACGAAGATGCCGCTACAGCAGTGATGCGAATAGCTGCCTTCCTTAAAGGAAAACTTTAAGGAAGAACCGAACTAAACAGTGACACGTAGTCTTGCGCACCTGCAGGCACGCTTAAGGTAATGTTGCGCCCATATGCCTGCACAGTAAGGTAAGAAGGGTTGTCGTATGTGATGATGGTTGCGTCTACGCCTTGGTACGTGCCGCTCACGCTGCCCGTCTGCACCGCATCGGCGGGCAAGGTGGCAACTTGCCAGTCTTCAATAGCCAAGTTATCAACGGCAGCATCGAATTCTGCATCCGACATGCCCGTCCACTGCTGAATGCTCTCCCGCTGCGACTCGATGGCTCCTTCAATCTGACCTTTCACGCCCGATGCGTCAAGCGCAGCGTTCGCTGCTTTGCTCTTCCAGTTGTTCAGGAATTCCAGACCGAAGGGCGCTTCTGACGCTTCCGATGTCGCGTCTCCACCAACAGCGCCATCCGATTGATCAGCATCACTGAGCATAAGCACCAGCACCCCAATACCCACAACAATAAGCAGGATCAGACCAACGAACGCGATGATGGCCTTGTTGGCCAGACTCTTCGTCTTTTGGTCGCCAAATGCCTCCGAGCTTGCGGGATCCGGGTACTCAAACGTCACGTTAGGAGATGTACGCTGATTGGGGAATCGGTTGCGGTCATAGGGGTTCGTCATGGCGGCTCCTTCCGTAGCCGTTCGCACGTCGAGGACGCCGCCGTTGCTGCGATGATAATGCGCTTCACACGGCGATGATGCTGTCGGTTCGACGGCATCCCCACCGCTTAGGGTACGCAAGCTTCCCGCAAAATCGGGCGATTCACGAAACCGTCGCAGGGTGTTCACTAGTTTGGTACCGAATCGGCACCAAATCCCCATAGCATGAGAGAAACACTGACTAAGGCTACGAAGGTGATGCTTGCTTCGCGACTACACTCGAGCGAGCTTGTGACTCAGCCACTTGCTCGCATTCGAGCACGCGTTGCATGGCGGCAATGGCGCATTCGATCATGGAGTCGTCGGGCTCATTCGTGGTCAAGCGCTGCATCTGCATGCCGGGCCACAGGATCACCTTCACAAGTGGATTGTCGGGACGACTTCCCGCCCACTTCACCGTTATCTCGTATGCGATGCCGGCAATAAGCGGCATAAACGCAATGCGCACCGCTATGACCAGCAGCAGCTTCGGCAAGCCGTCGGGCACACCCCACGACGTGATGAGCGGTTTTACGGGAATGACGGTGTACACCAAAATAGCGATGATCATGACCATGATTAGAAACGCCGTACCACAACGCACGTGCAAGCGTGGGAAACTACGCGCATTCTCGGGCGTGAGCGGTAATCCGTGCTCGTAGCAATGGATAGTCTTGTGCTCGGCACCGTGGTAGCCAAACATGCGCTGAATGTCTTTCATGCGTCCGATCAGCCACATGTAGAACACAAACACAGCCACACGCAGCACGCCGTCGACAATGTTCCAAGCAAGCGTGCGATCGTCGTACTCGCCTACGATCAGGTTCGTCACGAACGCGGGCAGCACCACAAACAGCACAGCACCCAACACTAAACCGAGCACCATAGACACCATCATCTCGCGGTGTCCGAACTCCACTTCCTCGTCCATAAATGACTTTTTGTCGGATGAGGCTTCAGATACTGCAGCGGACGCTGGCGCGGGCACGGGTTCCGTAACTACGTCGAGCGCCGTTTGAGCCCCCAGCGCGTCGATCATCTCATCGGGATTACCAAAATCGTCTTTCCACGAGAATCGATGCTCGGGTTCTGACACAGACTCGAGTTTGGATTCGGGCTCAAGTTCAAACTCAGATTCAGGCTCGCGCTTACCATCAAGCTCGCGCTCGCCGCCCCCACCGACTTCTCCACTTCCATCGACCTTGGCATCGTCACCGACCTCGCCCTCACCTTCGTGCTCTTCGGTTCCCTCGTCAGCAAACGCATGCAGGGCGGCTATCTCAAGCGCCTTGTAACCCAGCACCAGCGAGTTCACAAACGCGACCACCCCGCGCACGACAGGCCACGACGCCCAACGCGCCTTTGACGCCTGCCCCAGCTCGTGTTCTTCCACGTAGATGCCGCCGTCTGGCTCACGCACAGCAACCGCCCAGTTCAGCTTGCCGCGCATCATGATGCCTTCGATGAGCGCTTGACCTCCTACGTGCGTTTTTAGCGCGCCATCCTCGGAAAACGCACGCGACAGATCGCTTTTTCGGCGCCCATCGCGCTCAACCTCAACGCTGCCAGCCACCGCTAACCCCTCCGAACCTGCGGATAAGGATTGCCGCACGACATCTTTCCCTCGGGGCACGCACCGCGCACGCACGGTGCACCGGCATCGGCGAAGATGAACGGGGCCGTAGGCCGCGCAAGCTCCAACATGCGATGAGCCATGTCGCGAATTTCCCACTGCGCGCGGTTGCAGCAGCGCAAGCTGAAGAAGTGCAGCAGCTCGCGAACGTTCATGGTGATGACGATCTTGCTTTCTGCAGCGTTGGGAAGCAGGTAGCGAGCATCTTCTGCGGGTATACCTGCATCGAGCAGCTGTCGGTATGCAGCAACGGCTGCCTCGATCGCCCGATCAAATACCGCTTCGGCTTGCGCATCCGCCGCAACGGTTGGGGGCTTCACACATTCCAGACCATCCGAAAACTTCACGTAGCGCTGGCTTTGCTGATTGAAACTGGCGATGCGATGGCGCACCAACTGATGCGTGAGCGCGCGGGACACGCCGTCAACCGCGAAGGTGTAGCTTGCATGTTCGAGCGTCGACAAATGCCCACTCGCCAGAATCGTTGACAGCACGCTGCGCATGCGCTCTTCCGGCATGGTTTCCATCAGCTCGGCAGCCCCCACGGGCGCGTAGCATAAGCGCGCCGCCGTTGCGATGGCACGCTCGGGATCGGGCGTATGGTACAACAACTCAACTTGCATAAGACACTCCTCTATAGGTTCACACACCCTTACAGTTTGATGCGCTCAAACATGTCTTTCCCCGCACCGCATATAGGGCATTCGTAATCGTCGGGCAGCTCGTCTGTCTCCACAACATAGCCGCACACCATACACCGCCAGCCATATCGCTTGGCGGGCGCGGCAGAATCCTGCCCTTCGGTCTCACCAGCGGGTGCGTCCGCATCTGATGCGGATTCATCAGTGCTTTCGCCGCCCTTAGTTGACTTGTTAGCAGGCTCGGAATCGTCAGCTCCTGTGTAGCTCGACGCCTTCGGCGGGGTCTTGCCGCCTTTCACCTGATGATAGTATGCGTACGTCATAGGCTCTTCGTCAGCAAGTTTCTCAGCCTCTTCCACCTCACCAATGAACAGCACATGCGTTCCTACATCGACACACTTCGTCACGCGCACCGAGAAGCGTGCAACCGCCTGCTCGGCAACATAGGGAACACCAGCGGCGTCGTGTGCCACTTGAAAGTCGGCAAACTTGTCGAACTCCGAGCTCGTCCTAAAGCCGAACGCCCCAATGAGCTCCATAGTCGCACTTTGCGCCAACACTGTGCAAGCAAAACGCCCCGATTCCTGCACGACGCTCGCCGTAACGTTTTCCTTGTTCAGTGCAACACTCACCTGAAACGGCGACGAAGTAACCTGCGCAAACGTGTTCGCCACGCAACCCGCCGCGCCGTCGTTCGCACTGCCATCGCTCTTCGCGGTGATAAGGTACAAGCCGTAACTCAAACTACGAAATGCTTTCTTGTCGACACCCATCCGTATCCCCTTTCGACTCATGCCAGCTGCGATACACACAGCACCGCAGCACGCGTCTGTGCACGAAACCATGGTAGCATCGAACGGCGCGCAACAAGATGATTACCCTTTTGTTGTATGCGAAATGCAACGAAGGACAACGTAAACGGCACAAAAAATGGGGCCGCATTTGGCGCAGCCCCATTCATTGTTTCCGATGAGTATTCGCTTATTCAGCGGCGGTTTCCTCGGCGGGAGTTTCGGCGGCAACTTCTTCAGCGGCGGGAGCCTCGGCCTCGGCCTTAGCGGCAGCAGCGGCGTTCTTCTTCGCAAACTCTTCGGCGCGTTTAGCCTTAGCAGCGGCCTTCGCTTCGCGCTCCGCCTTCTTAGCGGCCTCGCGCTCGGCAACAGCAGCAGCGCGCTTAGCCTTAGCAGCGGCTTCGCGAGCAGCAACCATCTCGGTTGCAGAGCCGAACTTGTTGGCAAAGCGCTGAACGCGTCCGCCGGTGTCGATCAGCTTCTGGGTGCCAGTGTAGAACGGATGGCACGCGTTGCAGATGTCGATGCGCAGTTCGGGCTTGGTTGAGCGAGTGGTGAATGTGTTGCCGCAGGTGCAGCGAACCGTGCACTCCATGTACTCCGGATGAATTCCTTGTTTCATTCTCTGGTTCTCCTTCTACGAGCCTTGGTTTCCGACCAAGGCGAAGACAAGCTTTTGCATGATAGCACACGACAACGTTTAGCGCTAGACCGAATTTGTACGATCACACCACGACAGCTACAATGGTGCTACTACTCTCAAATCTGTAACACCACAGTGAGCCAACAAGCTCACATGCTCGCGCTACAACTGCCCGATGATGCGATTTGTTCGTGCGGTCACCTCGGCCTTCGCGCGCTCCACGTCCACGGTAGGCCATTCGCCGTCGCGGTACACCACGCGCCCGTCACACATGGTTAACACTACGTCGGAGCCGTGCCCAGCAAACACCACGTTGAACAGCGGATTGGTCATAGGTGTCCACGACGGCCCCGTCACGTCGAGCACACACAGGTCGGCACGCATGCCCACAGCAATAAGCCCACAGTCATCGCGCCCTTGCGACAGCGCGCCGGCACGGGTGCCCGCAAACAGCACCTGCTTCGGCGACACCACCGACGGATCCAACATCGACCCCTTAGAAATAAGCGCCAGCACGTACAGGTCCTGCAACATGTCGTAGTTATTGTTCGACGCCATGCCATCGGTACCTACGCACACGTTCACACCCGCTTCCAACATGCGTGCGATGGGCGCGAAACCGCTTCCCAGCTTCATGTTCGACACCGGGTTAGCCGCCACCGACACGCCGCGTTCGACCATGATTCGAATGTCCTCGTCATCAACCCATACGCAATGCGCCGCCGTGGTGGGCAAATCGAGTACGCCTAAGCTCTCGAAATACTTGATGGGAGTCATGCCGTCATGACGCCGCTTGCATTCCTCGCGCTCCAAGCGCGTCTCCGAGCAATGCAGCTGCATGCGCAGCCCGTGCTTGGCGGCATACTCTGCCATGTCGGCAACCGCGCCGGGGTTCGTCGTATACTCGGAATGAACGCCGCAGTCAATAAGCACGCGCCCGCCACCGCGCCCGTGTACCTCGGAAATAAGCTGGTCGACAGTCGCACGCAACGGCAGGTCATCGAGCCGCTCGCCGTTAAGCGCCAGCAGGTCGTCGCACAAGTTCGCTTTCAGACCCGATTCCTCCACCGCGCGAGCCACGTGGTCCATGTGATAGTACATGTCGGAAAACGACACCACGCCAAAGCGCGCCATCTCGGCGCACGACAACAGCGTACCCCAGTAGCAGTCCTCGGGCATCATTTTCGCCTCGAAGGGAAATACCTTTTCGTTCAGCCATATTTGGAGAGGTAGATTCTCGGCGTACCCGCGTAAAAGTGTCATGGAAGAATGCGTATGTGCGTTGTACAGCGCGGACATAAGTAACTTGCCGCGCCCGTCGTAGCGCTCGCCGAAGGAGGCAGCGTCGGCGGGAGCCTTGTCACCCACATAGGTGATGAAGCCGTCGCACACGCCAACCCACCGGTTGAGCTGATGCTCGAACCGTTCGTCTATGATGTCAACATTCTCGAAAAGCACGGTGTTCCACCTTTCGGTACGAAAGAATGAGCTTGTGCTATTATGCCCGAAGAAACGAAGGGCGCACAGCAAAACCATGTGCGCACAAGACGAGAAAGAAGGCAACATGGCAGAGGAATGCTCCCATAATTGCAGCTCATGCGGCGTGTCCGGTTGCGGAGACCGCACCGACCAAGGCCCGATTGTGGCCCAAACCCGCCCCGGCACCACCATCAAGCACGTCATAGGCATCGTGTCCGGCAAGGGAGGCGTGGGAAAGTCGCTGGTGACAAGCCTGGTGGCTGCCGAACTGCGCCGGCGTGGCTATAGCGTGGGTATCCTGGACGCCGACGTGACCGGCCCTTCCATTCCCCGCACGTTCGGTGTGACCGACCGCCTGCGCGCCACGGTTGCAGGACTTTTGCCCAGCGAAACTGCCAGCGGCATCGGCATCGTGTCTACGAACTTGATGCTTCCCGAAGACGACGCGCCGGTTGCGTGGCGTGGCCCGGTAGTGTCGAACTGTATCAAGCAGTTCTACGAGGAAACCTGCTGGGGCGAACTCGACTACTTGCTGGTCGACATGCCTCCGGGAACCTCCGACGTGCTGCTTACCGTGTTCCAAATGCTGCCCACCGAAGGCATCGTCACTGTGTCGGCCCCGCAGGAACTGGTTGCCATGATCGTGGGCAAGGCCGTGAACTTGGCTCATCACATGGATGTTAACGTCATCGGCTTAGTGGAGAACATGGCATACTTCGTGTGCGACGAATGCGACAAGAAACACTACATCTATGGCGAGCCGCAGGGAGCCGAAGTGGCAAAGCACTACGGAATTCCCGCCTACACCACTCTGCCCATCGACCCCGCCTTCGCCAAGCTCTGCGATGAGGGCCGTGTGGAAGAATATGACGTGAAGGGCGCGCTTGATCCCATCATTGAACAGATCGAAGCACTCGGCGCAACACAGGCTGACGAAGAGACCGCCGAATAGGAAACGCCAGTTTTTCCCAACCACACGCCAAGAGCCCGCAGCGAACAATTGAAAAACCATGCTGCGGGCTCTTTCTTGTGTCAAAGTGTGTCAACGGGTCACACCAAATGTCACACATCGCCTCTTTGCGTACCAAAAGGTCACACTTTGACACACGACCTAAAACGCTACAGCCCCATTTCGGCTTTCATCTTCGCCAACTCGTCATCAACCTGAGCACCCGCAGCGTCGGCTGCATACTTGCGCTCCAGATCGGCGATGGGGTCGGCCGGCGCGCTGGACAGATCCTCCATGGCGTTCGCTCGATCAAGCATGGCATCGGCCTTCGCCTCCATGCGGTCAAACGCGCTCATAGCACCCGCCGCCTTGTCAGCACCGGAAGCGATGTCGTTCACCATTTCCTGGGTTTTCGCCACGGCAACCTTCGCCTTTATGCCCTCACGGCGCGCAGAAAGCGCCTCGATGTCGCTGACCAACTTGTCGTGCATCTGACGCATCTTGTCGGCGTTGGCTTTTGCCGCTGCATACGCTTCGGCTGCCGCCTGCCCTTGCGCCTGCAGGTCCTGTTTCTTCGCCAAGAACGTGCGCGCGTCGTCTTCGTTGCCAGCAGCCAGCGCCGTGCGAGCCAATCCATCGTACTTGGCAACGTCGGCAGCATTGGCGTCGACCAGACGCTTACAGCGAGCTTCCTCTGCCATAACGCCCGCGGTTTGCTCGCGCACCTCGGCCAGACTATCGGTAAGGTTGCGCATGTACTGGTCGATCATCTTCGCCGGGTCTTCGGCCCGATCGAGCAGCTCATTGACGTTCGCCTTCACGATGTCGCTGAAACGATCAAGAATGCCCATGTCAGTTCTCTCCTGTCAGATTGTTGGTTGACATATTCACCCCGCCGTTACCAGCGGGAGGGTTCCCAGAAGGTGCTGCAAACGGTGCGGCTGACGGTGTCGCAGGTGCCGCAGGTGGTGTGGTCGACGGCGCAACAGGCGCTGCAGCCGGCGCAACAGGTGGCACAGGTGGCACGGCCGGCGTTTCTGCAGACGGTGCAGCCGCCGCGTATTTCTTCTCTAAATCGGCCAGCTCGGTGTCGCCAAACTTCTCCAGTGGCGTGTTCAGAATGCGCTCGGTATGGGCGCGTTCTGCCGCAGCGCGCTCGTTGCGCTTGCGTACCACGAAAAACACCACCAGCGCCACGGCAACCACAATGGCCGCCACCGCAATGGGCAGATACGGCGAGGGGGTAATTGTCATAATGCGCTCGGCGGTGTCGGCAAACGCGTTCGAGAAGAACGTTTCTTCCGAATCGAAATCGTACCAGTAACGATCAAGGTAGTCGCTCAAAATACCAATAGCCTCGTCGTCCATGACCGTTTTCGCCTGAGCGCCCACCGCATAGCCGCACGCATAGCCGTCGCGTGTGCTGTCATAGCAGAACGTGAGCAGGAAATGCCCTTCGTCACTGAACAGCTGGCCGTACAGTTCTGATGCAAGTTCGCCGAGTTCCTGCGTTGATGTCGTTTGGTCGTTGGGAAAAATGTACACGTAGGGCTGCACGCCAGTTTTTTCGTAGAACGACTTCAGTCCGCGCTCGAATTCGGCAGGAGAACCAATCCAGTCGCCGTCCTCGTCGGTGTAGTACGCGGTCTCAGACACCGCGCCCGAAGGAAGCGCCTCACGCTGCACGGTAGACGCCGCCACCTGCCCCGAGCCACTGCACCCGCCCGACAACATAACGAACGCAAACAGCACAAACAGCGCAATGACCACAATGGTGAACACCACGCCCGCATTCCCGCTTTTGCCGCCGGGGTACTGCCCGCCTGGTCCTCCTGATCCATTTGGCTGCTGGTTGGGTGGCATACCGGAAGGACCTCTCGACCCGTTCGGCGAGCCCGGTCCACCGGAAAAACGTGGGGCATTCACAATGATGCGAGGACCGAAGAGTCCGCCCCATCCATGGAAGTGGGGGCCGCTACCGAAGCCACCGCCAAAGCCGCCGCCATGGCCGCTACCGTTACCCGAGCGCCCACCGATGCCGCCACCGGAAAAACCTCCGCTCGACCGGCCGCCACCAGAAAAACCGCCGAAGCCACCGCCAAAGCCTCCCCCACCGGAAAAGCCGCCACCGCCCGATCGTCCCACGAAAGCCCTCTTTCTCTCTTGCCGAAAGCTTCAGCCCATCATACCGCATCGCCTTGCACGCGCGAACGCACACGAACGCATCCCACAAGATTCGGGAGAATCCTCCCGACATTGCGTCTGAATACAAAAACAAGTGTATGCGGCTCATTGGAAAGCCTGCAAACCCTTACAATAGGAAACAGATTCACGAAGGAAATGTCGGCGAGCATGTCGGCGCACGCACGACAACCCAGACCGCCTCATTGACATGCAGGCAAGAAAGTCGAGGAATTCATGCGAGCAGCACCCTCCCACACCCTCAATCCTAAAATTAAGCGCGTTTGGCGCATCAACGACGCTTTATGGCTCACGCTCGCTTATGCGTGTATCGCGTGCCCGTTTCTTATTGGAGCCGCAGTTGACCCGGAAGCATCGTGGGCATGGATGATTGTTGCTGGCGCCACGGCACTATACGCCGCATGCCTGGTGATATGGCTCGTTGTACTTCCTCCCATCCGCCATGCGCGATGGCGCTACGAAGTGGGCGAACACGAGCTTGACATCGCATGCGGCATCATCTGGCGCAAGCGCTTCATCATCCCCTTCGTTCGCGTGCAAAACACCGACACAAAACAAGGTCCTATTCTGCGCGCGTTTGGCCTAGCCAGCGTAACAACAGCCACCGCCGCCGGAGAACATGTGATCCCCGGGCTCACTTTCGAGGAAGCAGACCGTCTGCGCGACCTTATAGCCAAACAGGCTCGCCTGGCCCAAGAGGATGTGTAAACCATGACCGCCGAAAAGAACCCTCAAAACGCCGCAACGTCTGTGCCTACTCCGATGCCTATACCCGCGCACGCCGCGGCATCTGCGCACGCGCAAACGACCTCACCCGTGCCCGCATCATTCGCACCCGCGCAAACGACCTCACCCACGCCCACGCCCGAATGGGAGGCCTACCGAGCCGCCGTGTTTGCCGCAGCAAATGACACCGCTCGCGACTTCCCCAACACCGACCCACGCGCTTCCGTTCCTGAATCGCTGCGCCCTGGACAACATCACGTGCACCACGCCTACATATGGCTTGGAGGCCTGTCGACAGTAGCGGCGATCGCTGTCGCCGGTATCGCGTCGACGATAGGCAGCCTGATTCCTGCACTATCCTCAATCGGATCGGCGGGCACGGCTCCTTTGGTGACAATAGGCATATCCTTACTGATAGGGATACTTGCTTTCGCGGTGATCTGCGGTATCGTCGGGCTCATTCAGTGGCTTTCCTGGAAAAACCTCACCTTCGAGCTATCGCCTACCGAGTTTAGCCTGTTCTCGGGCATAATTAGCAAGAAACGCCTACACGTGCCCTACCAGCGCGTTCAGGCGGTTAACCAGCAAGCTGGGGTGCTGCAGCGCCTGCTCGGCTTGTGCACCGTGAAGATCGACACCGCAGGTGGCGCGTCAAACGACGCCGTAATGCTGAAGTACGTGCGCAACAGCGACGCCGAAGCATTACGCGCCGAACTCTTCCGTCGTAAGAAAGTGCTGCTAGCCGAAGGGGAGCTCGACCAATATGGCAACGCTCGCGTGCAGGGTGCCGTGGTTCCCTCGGCATGGATGATCGCTTGTACTGGCGGCGATATGCGAGCAGCAATGGCCGTGCTCGGCGCATCGATGCAACCCGCAGCCCCGCAAGCCTCTCCTGTTTCCGCAGCCTCCGCCGTCAGCATGCGTGAGGACGCGTCCCTACAACTCCAAACCCCCGGCACCCCGCCCACACCAGCGCCCTTCCCTTCCGCAAACGCGCCTGGCGCAGGGCCAACCGTTGACGCATACGGCAACGTACTCGATGCAATTGATGACGTCTTGTCCGACGTGCGCGGCGTCTTCGGTGGCGCACACGTTGCCACAGGCACTGTCACGTACGAAACGGGCCTATCAAACAAGGAACTCGTATTTGCGGGCGCTTCGGGTGCGGGTTCGTCGTTCGGCATCATCTTGGTGGGCGTGCTGGGCATTGTGGGCTTCTGCATGGAGTTCTTCGAGTCCGCCATCGCGTCATGGCTCGAATCGTCGCTGGGTGAAACAATGGCGAACGTAAGCGCATCGAGCGCTACCGACGCTCTGAGTTCGCTTTTTTCAGCAGCGGCTTGGAGCTTGGCGGCTTGGATCGCACTGGGCGTAGTGGCTGTGTGGCTTCTGTCGGCGGCAGGAACCATCGTGCGTTACGGCGGCTTTAAAGTACGCCGCCGCGAAAGCCGTATCGAAGTGGAGCATGGGCTGCTTCAACGCACGTTTCACGGCGTGGACATCGACCGCGTGCAGTCGGTGATAATTAAGCAGTCGTTCATCCGCCGTTGCATTGGGTACTGCGAACTATCACTGGGGAAAATCGATTCAGTCACAAGGGAATCTCAAAACGGCGAACAGACAGCCACTCCATCGGACGGCATTGTGGTGCACCCTTTTGTCAAAACATCGCGCGTGCCTGAAATCTTACAGGGTATCGCACCCGAGCTTGCCGACCTTCCCCGCATAATAGCGAAACCCGCACCCGTAGCGCGCCGACGCGCCATCATACGTAAGGGTGTTATTCGTAGCGCTTCGTTCTGGCTTGCCGTTTGCGCAGCTATCGGGCTTGTCGCCTTGAACATAGCGGTTGGAACTGGCGCATGGGATATAACCGCATCGGCAGAAGACGCTGTTGCGTTGGCTGCGCTGCGAACGGTTGCGTATGGCTGCTTTGCGCTGTTTGCCTTGTCATTCGTTGTGAACACGATTGATGCCGTGCTGTGGCATCGTCACTCGGGCATTGGCTACAACGAACGCTTCATGGTTGTTGTCAACGGGGGTCTGGCATCGAAAACCGTTGCGCTACCCCGTAAGAAGCTGCAGTTCGCCTCCACCAAAACAAACCCCTTCCAGCGCGCTGCCCACGTGCAAACCGTCGCCGCACGCACTGCTGCAGGCGTTAGCGGCACCACTGAACTTATCTGGGACTTGTCTAATGCCGACGCCGAAGCCTGGATGGACTGGGCCCGCCCTGGCGGCAACCGCCAATCGCCACCAATATCACAAGGATGACCTCGAATGAGGTCTTGAACAGCACCACGAATCCGTTATACTGATTTGTACAACGTACAACATATTAGGAGGATCAATGGGAGCATCGGAAGCTATGGTCACCGCCCGCATGAGCCGAGAGAAAAAAGAGCTTGGCGGCGCGATCCTCGAAACGCTAGGAACGAATGCGTCTCAAGTCATCAACTCGCTGTACGACTACGTGATAGAGCATCGATCCCTCCCCTTTAACAAGGGTACAGCGCACCTATCTCACACGCCGGACGAGATTGCAAAGGCGACGGCACTCGTGGACAGTCTGATGAATAGCCAGCAAACCTCCTGGTCTGAGCTGTCGCTAAAAGAGGTTCGTCGCAGGCGCTTGAACCTCTAAGGAAACACTGATTAATGGTACTTACACTGAGCTTTTCATCTTCGCCATTGAGTTTTTGCTTCAAATTGCCTTGAGAGACCCTGTGAGGCACCTTCTATCCTTCTATGAGGTACCCTACCAGGGGTTT
>NZ_JAAKEA010000016.1:0-65761 GCF_011038935.1 Adlercreutzia sp. ZJ138
GGCCATGGAGGCGGGGACACACCCGATACCGTTCCGAACTCGGTAGTTAAGCCCGCCATCGCCGAAAGTACTGCGGGGCAAGCCCGTGGGAGGATAGGGTGCCGCGCTCGCGGGGGGCACATGTGTGTTTAGTGTCACATGTGTGTTTGGCCCCTTTATCCCACAACAACAAACAAGGCCCCGTATCGTGCGGGGCCTTTTGCTTGCTTGGATGTGCGTGGCGGGGCTTGGATGGAGACTCTCTTGCTTTCAAGTGCTGCTTTTGATCATGTTGTCGACCATGAAAAGCTCAAGGTGCGGTAGACTAAGAAAATACTGAATAATTCCGCTTGTCCTGCGTTTGCAATGGGGTGCTTGAAGGTGTTAAACCTCGTTTGCGCACGTCAGTGTGCGCATTCGGTTTTGGCCCTTAGCCTTCCGCCCTGCAAACGCAGATGAAACGTGATTAGTCAGTGTTTCACTAGAAGACACGCTGCGATTTTTGCTTGCGTGTGTCTGAAAGCTTGACTTGATGGTCTGCGCTGTCGCACGTGGTGCGCGCGTAGATCGCCTAACAGGAAGGTTGGTGGTCAACATGGCAGCTCCCGCTACCGAGCATGTACGTAACATCGTGCTGGTTGGACAGGATGGGTCTGGTAAGACATCACTTGCAGAGGCTATGCTGCACGTATCCGGGCGTACGCCGCGTATGGGAACCACGCACGATGGGAAATCCTTCCTTGATTACGACGATGAAGAGATTCGCCGCAAGTTCACTATAGGCACTTCGATTGCGCCTATTCCGTATAAGGATTTCAAAATCAATGTGCTCGATACGTCGGGGCACCCCGATTTTATCGGTGACACTATGGCTTGCATGCAGGCGGCGGAAATGGCTCTGTTTGTGGTTGACGCCGTTGCTGGTCCGCAGGTGATGACCACGAAGCTATGGCGTGAAGCCGAGGATATGCGCCTTTCTCGTGCGGTATTTATCAACCACATCGACCGTGAACATGCCGATTTCGACACCGCCATGGCGCTGCTGCATGCTCGCTTTGGCTCGCGCTTGGGTTCGGTAACTATTCCTATTGGTCAGGATGCCGATTTCAAGGGCGTCATTGACGTCATTCGCATGACGGCGCGTTACTTCGACCAAGATGGCACGACAGAACGTATCGAGGATATTCCTGAGAAGTATCTCGATGAGGCTCGTGTTGCGCGTGAGAAGCTGTGTGATTTGGTTGCTGAGGCCGACGACGATCTGATGATGAAATACCTTGATGGCGAAGAACAGCTCACACAGGAAGAGCTTGAGAACTTGCTTGACAAGGCTATTGCGCAAGAGCTGTTCATTCCGGTGTTCGTAGGTTCGACCATTATCGAGCAGGGTATCCAGGGTTTGATGGAAGATATTGCCACGTACTTCCCGCATCCACGTCATCATGGTCGCTTCCGCCTGGCGAATGGTGAGGAGACCTTTGTCGATGAGAACGGCGAGCCTGCTGCGTTCGTGTTCAAAACCATCGCTGACCCGTACGTTGGCCGCTTGAGCTTCCTGAAGGTGTTCTCGGGCGTGCTTGAACCTGGCATGGAGATCATCAATTCGCGCACGGGCAAAAAGGATCGCATCGGCCATTTGTATGTGATGATGGGTAAGGAAGCCACTGACGTGAAAAGCGCGAAGGCGGGTGACATCATCGTCGTGCCGAAGCTTTCCGACACGCGCACGGGTGACACGCTGTCGAAGTCGGGCGATATTGCGATCGATCCGCTGCCGTTGCCAGTGCCCCAGTATCCGGTGGTTATTGAGGCGTGCAACAAGAATGACGAGGATAAACTCGGTACGTTCTTAGCGCGCACGGCTGAAAACGACCCGACGGTTATCATTACCCGCAACGAGGAAACGCGTCAAACTGTGGTCACCACGATGGGTGATACTCAGGTGGAAACCATTTTGAAGCGTTGCAAGGATCAAACAGGCGTTGATGTTCGCCTTGGTAAGCTGCGGATTCCGTATCGTGAGACGATTCGTAAAACCGCCGAGGCGCAGGGCCGTCACAAGAAGCAGACGGGTGGATCGGGTCAGTTTGGCGATTGCTGGCTACGCTTGGAACCGAATCCGGGAGCGGGCTATGAGTTCTTGGACGAGATCAAGGGTGGCGCTATCCCCAATGGTCTCATTCCGGCTGTCGACAAGGGAGTGCAGGATGCCATGGCTGAAGGCTTCCTTGCTGGTTACCCCATAGTTGATATCAAATGCGTGGTGTATGACGGCAGCTATCATTCGGTTGACTCTAACGAGATGGCGTTCAAGACGGCTGCTCGTATTGGCTTCCGCGCTGCATGCGAAAAGGCCGATCCGGTATTGCTTGAGCCGATGGCCGAGATTGATGTTACGGTAAGTGAAGAATACGCTGGCACGGTTATGGGTGATGTATCCATGCGCCGTGGTCGCATTCTTGGCACCGACTCAAACGATGCGGGCGACACGATCATCATGGTGCGCATTCCCTATGCTGAGGTGGTCACCTATACCAAGGATCTGCGCTCTATTACGCGCGGTAACGGTTCTTACACGCTGAAGCTCGAAGGTTACGAGCCAGCACCTGCTGATGTTACCAAGAAGCTGGTGGAAGCATATCAGGCGTCTCGTTCCAGTAACTAGGAGCCGTAGAGTAGGGTACTTCGTCTACGGGTGAAGCTGTTGAGAGTAAGCGGGGTTCGGCTATGTGACCGAGCCCCGCTTGCATGAAAAGACCGTTTACTCTATAACTCAAGGCCGCAGGATATCGAACGGCTGGTGTTTGTTTCGGGGTCTACATCCGCAATGGTGGGCGCATCAAGTGCGGCTTTTCGATCCATTAGATACGCTACGGCTTCGGTTTGTCCGCAGCGCGAGGCTGCATCGATGCCGCGCAGAAGGTTTGCACGCGTAAAGAAGCCGGGCTGGTTTTCGAGTGAGCGCAGATCAACGACACGTCCTGCTTCCGCGAGTGCTCGCATGAGAGGAAACTTGCTGGGGATCTCATCTAAGCGGTCTGGGTAAGAAGCTGCCACGCGCGCGCCGAGCAGCTTCTCTTGCGGAACGGTTGACAATAACAAGCGCTTCGCGTCGTCAAACGGCATAAGGTTTCGAGAAACCACATAGTCGGCGACCAGATAAACAGTTTGTGTGTTAAGGAAAGCTGAAGCGGTTGCGTCGGGATTCTCTCCGATGATTGTTATCGCGCCGAGCTTTGGACAATCTTGAAACGCACGTGGTCCAACGTAGGTTACTGAGTTCGCCAAGTTCACTGTTGAAAGTGAGCTGCAGTCGCGAAACGCGCTGCGACTGACCGTGGTGACCGAATGAGGGATGTGGATTGTGGGAAGGGCTGTGCATCCCCGAAACGCACTATCACCGATCGTTTCGATGCTGCTGGGTATCGTCATAGATACCAGCGAAGTGCAATTGCGAAACGCTCCGTCGCCAATGATGGTTACCGAAGAAGGGATGTCGATTTCCGCAAGAGACACACAGCCCCAAAATACACCGAGGTTGAGCGACTTTATGGCGGAGGGGAGACACACCGACGAAAGTGCACCGCATCTCTGGAAGGCGAAGTTTCCGATGAACGTTATCGAGTCGGGCAGGACTACCGATTCTAAGCTTCGATGGTCTTCGAATGCTTTCGACCCGATGAACGTGACGGCTGTGCCTTCAACCTCGCTGGGTATGGTGACATGTGTGACACCGTCATCGCATGCGATGACGTGCCAGCCTTCATCGAAGAGTTCAAGGGTGAGCTCGCCGACGGTGCGAATGTTACTCATGCGGTGCTCCTTTTTGTTGTGCGCTTCTAGTCTAAGCTGAAGGCGGAGTTAAGTGGTTGATATCCTCGTTACCGAGCACGATCTGCACCGCCCATGGTGGAACGTCCTCTGGACGGTGGTCATCATCGTAGAATACAAACGCCGTCCGGTATGCGGGCATGTGTTCGGGGTAGATGCCCCATCCGTCGGTGAAGTAGATGAGGCCGCCCAGGTTTTCAAATGCCCCGTCCTCCAGCAGCGTGTCAACATATTCAAATGCCGGGCGGAAGTCGGTACCTCCGCCGCCGCGCACTGTTGCAGCATATTCCCATTTCGTAAGGTCATCAAGGGTTATCACGACGTCGTCGCTGACCACGTCTGCATCGCACTGGATGATATGGATGTTCACCTGATCGAAGAATAATTCGGTTGATTGTAAGATGTCGACGGTCGTTCCCATGAAGCGACGTACTGCCTCGCCGTATACGCTGCCCGAGGTGTCGATGACGATCACAAATTCACGAATACGTTTTTCTTCGCGGCTTTCCAGTGGTTCGATGAGTGGCAAATCGCCGTAGAGCTTAAGACCGAACGTATAGAAGATGTAATCGAACTCGTCATCTGAGAGACGCATCACTTCGCCGGGTGTAGCGAATTGCCGTAGGAACGCTGCGTAATCAATCTTTTCGCGTGAGATAGTCATGAGTTCTTCTGAAAAACCCGAAAGCTGTTCGCCGCGGGTGCGTGACATGGTTTGCAGGTTAACCGAGAGACTGGCTGCAACGTGGCGCCACTCTTGCTTCTGACGTTCGGTAAGTGGACGAGCAAGGGTGTGCCCACTTGCTGAGCCGTCGTCGTGAGATGGGTTGTTCTCAGTATTGGTATTGCTGCACCCCGGGGCATTTGCCCCGTCGCTATCCGAGTCGTTTGTATGCTGTCCGTCTCCGTCAGATGGGTTGCTGTCGGCAGAATCATTTCCGTCAACGTCGCCTGCCCCGAGCGGTACGTACCAGATACCGTGGGCATCGGAGTGAAACAGGCTCGCCCATTTTTCCACATAAGAGTACCATTGTCCCGCTCGCAAGCGTCCATATGCTTTTTCCGCAGTCACATGACCGCCTAATTCGCGCTCGATACGCTCAAGAGCATCTGCGATTTCAACCCCTCGCATTCCGGGCCGTGGTCCGCAGAGCTTTGCCGCAGCGCGCTCTGCGGCAATGTCGCTAGCGAGATCCCAGAGGGGCTGATCGACTGACGGACCTACGTACGGATGCAAAAAAACGCAATGCATGACGCTGTGCAGCAGGTCGTGCTTGGGGGCTGCGCGTAAGCTGCGAAACGCTCGTAGTACTCGCTCGGCATCGAATGCGAGGGAGAACCCATCGGTTGCAAAGGGGTCGTCAAGAAACGAGGGCGTTACGTGCAAGCGCCCGACGGCGGCTGAGAGGAAATGGTTGTCAGCGAGCACGAGGGCTTTCGCCAAGTTGATGACGCGCAGCGCGAGCTCATCTTTTTCCGTCAGGTTGATTTGCGGCATAGTCGCGTGCCACCTAGGCGAGGTTGTCCGCCTGTTTGAGCAGGTCAAGACCCCGCTCGGTGAACAGCAAACTCTTGTTGTGTCGCAGGTAGCTCTCGCATCCGTGCTCGCTCACCATGCGTACAAGCAGCGGGTCAGCGGAAAGCTTCGCGACCATCATCAGCGATTCTTGCGAGTCTTCTCCAAATGTGGTATCAAGGAAGGAAAAGACGCTGTCCACCGACGAGATGGCGCGTTGCAGCAGTGAATCGCAGCGCTTTACCTGGGAATTGAACACCTCTTTTGCTGCATCGAATCGCGCGCTACCGGTTCGCGTAGCTTCGTCGGCTGCATCTGCTGCCATGTTCAGTACGCTCACGCGCAGCGCCTTTACCACGCGGCGGTCGCCGGGTTCGCTGTTGGCACGGTTGCCCGTTTCGCATTCCCCGCGCACGGAACTTGCACGCTTGCGTAAGGCGAGTGCCGCTTCGTCGCCGACAAGCGTCCCTTTAAGCTCCATGAGGTCGGCGCGGACGAGGCGCAGGGCGCTTTCCAGTTCCATAGCGCCGTGAACTCGTGTTGACAAAGCGTCGGTGAGTAAGCCAACAAGGGTGATTCGCTCATCAAACCGGGCGGCGCGTGCTCGATCACGTATGGTGTCATCGAAAGCGCCACTCAGGATGTCTGGAATACGGTAGTCATCTCGGTAGGCGCGGAAGAGCTCATAATATGCGAAGAACTCGTGGGCAGTGTCGTCGTCTTGTAGGTATTGGCGAATCAGTTCCGCGTTTACTATGAGGCTTTCCGCTTCATAGGCTTGCAGCATGCGGGAGAGGTCTTCCCATCCGCGTGCAGTCACCAGCTTTGCACCTTTTGCTCCAGCGCGCACTTTGTAAAACGAACCCGGCTTGGCATCAAGGAAAGTGGTTATCGCCGGGTGAACACCGTGAGCTGCAGCATAGTCTTGCCACACGGTTACGTCGGGTTCAATATCGATCCGCTTCAAGCGGTCGAGCGTGGCGGGGTCGAATTCGCGTGCTGCCCGGTTGTACTCGGGCGGGTTTCCGGCGGTGACGATGATCCACCCTTCGGGCAGGCGGTGCATGCCGAACGTTTTGTATTGCAGGAACTGAAGCATTGCTGGAGCAAGCGTTTCGCTGACGCAGTTAACCTCATCGAGGAACAGAATACCTTCGTCTACGCCGCTTGTGCGGCGCGCCTGATGAACAGCAGCGATGATTTCCGACATCGTGTACTGAGACACGCGGCAGTTTTCTCCATCGAATTCTTCGGAAGAAATGAACGGCAGGCCCAGTGCACTTTGTCGCGTGTGGTGCGTGATGGAATAGCTGACGAAGTTGATGTCGAGTTCTTGCGCGACTTGCGAGACAATTGCGGTTTTCCCCACACCCGGAGGTCCGAACATGATGATGGGCCGCTGCATGTGGAAGGGAATGCGGTACAGGCCATGCTCGTCTTTCGACAGGTACGCCGTGATGGCGCTGCGTATCTGCTCGGTCGCTTGCTCGATGTTCATAGATCAGCCTTTCCGCCTGCGTGGTTTGCATCGCATAACAATAGCAGCCTTCTGGCGAAAATGGCAGGGGCTTCGTGGTTCTTGTTATCCAATTTGAGGCAGATGCGTCGCATGCCCGCCCGTTTGATGTTGGGCGAGCATGCGAGTTCGTGCGACTGAGCTGCACTAAGTTGCGTTCGGGGTGTGTTAGCGGCGTCGGCGCGCGAACGCGATGGTTGCAGCAATGATTCCTATCATTACCAATGCGGTGGCCAGTGCGAAGGATGCACCACGCATGGCAGCGTCGCCGGTTGCGGGTAGCGTCGATGCGGGAGTGCTTGGAACGGTTGGCTTCTCAGGTGTTTGAGGCTCTTCGGGTGTTGTGGGTTCTTCGGGGGCTTCGACAGTTACGGTTTGGTCGGTGTTGGTAAGATCGGCATGGCTTGCAACCATACGGTCGTCGCGGTAGAGTTCTTCGAAAACAACAACGCTCGCACCGGCAAGTTCATCGGTGGAAAGGGAGAATGGGACCTCGATTGCACCCGTTGGGTTGGTGGGCGTAAACGATGCCTCTGCGGTGATGGGTTCGTCGGGTAACTCGGTTTCCGCGCTGCTATCTTCTGTGCGGGTTGCTGTGATGGGTTCTCCCGTGTCGGCGTTCATAAGGGTTCCGCGAACGGTGTATTCCTTGCCGGGAATAAGGCCACTGTAGGCAACTCGGTCTACTATGGAGACGTCACTTTCGGGTGCGAGTACTTTGTCGCCGTCACGTGCGTCGGTTGCCGTGGTGCCTATCTCGGGCCAGCTGTCGGTTACGGTTCCGAGTTGTACGGTTACGGAATCACGAGCGATGGCGATGTTGTCAATGCGCACGAGTTCAAGTCCTTCGTTTGCCGGGCAGGGTAGCTCTTCGAGTGAGTACACATCGTAAGGCAGCGCGCCGCGTTCGTTGGTGGGGGTTCTCTGCTTGTCGTCGGCTGTTCCGAACCATACACTACAGGAGTCATCAAGAGGGTAGGTGGCATCGAGTTCAAACGGGTCGTTTCCATTGGCAATGACCGTGCCGGTGTCGTCGACGCGTGGTGTATGGGCTGCTGCGGTTGAGGCGTATCCGTTTGCGTCGGTTATGATGATGTGAGCTTCCCCGGTAGTTGCGCTCGTCAGCTTGAAGGGGACGTTCACGAGGCGTTCCATCGTCGAAGCACGGACTTTCGTGAATTCGAGATCACCACGTTTTACCTGGTTTTCTATTTTGGGAATCGCGAAGGTGACATCGGTTTGGCTATCTCCTACTTCGGTGATGTTCGTGATTTGTACGTTGTCATCAACGGGTGGCAGGTAGCCGCTCGGGGCAGTTTCTTCACGAATGACGCAGGTGCCAAGCGGTAGTGCTGGCTTACCATTGGCGAAGAATAGATCGTCACCGTCCACCAGGTACGGCAGGGTTTCGCCGTCGGCGGTTTCAAACGTTGCATCTGGTGTGCCGAGCAACACGCGACCCTGCTCGTCGGTTTGTACCGTCCAGCTGCGCAGTGGCGCGCCGGATGCTTGCGCTTCTTGCGCACTGCTGTATTGCCCGCCGTAGAAGTCGATGGCGAAGCGCGCTTGGGCCAGGCTTGCTGCTCCAAGCGGACTGTTGCCCGCATCGTCACACGGAAGTTCGCCGTCGTGCTTGAGCAGCAGCAGATCGAGACTTCCGTAGCGCGGGGCGTCCTGTACGGTGCCGTCGTTAACGCGTGTAGCCTTTCCTGCTTGCACCGTCACCTGGTAAACGGTCGAATCGAGTATGTAGCCTGCAGGCGCCTTCGTTTCTCGAACCCAATATGTCCCTTGTCCGAGCTTTTCGGAGGCGGCGGTGCCATCGGCTTTCGTCGTCATGGCGCACAGCTCTGTCGTGCAAGCCTCATCCTTGTACACGCCGTAACGTGCTCCTTCGAGCCGATAGCATGCGTTGCCATTTGTTAGTGTGTCATCGGCGCTTGTTTTGGCAAGTTCGATCCAGCCGGGGCTGGCGGTGGTCACGAGTACCTGTAGCTTGTCATCTGCTGGTTTCCACAGTGTCGACCATCCATCTTCAACGCCACCACCCCGATATGCGAGTGCTTCGTCGGCCAGTCGTTCAGCGGCGGCGAGCACGTCGGTGCCCGCGTAGTCGATCATGTGGTAGGAACGGTCGGTGATAAGCCATGCCGCAATCTGTGTAATGTCGGAGGCATGCAGCGCCGACCAGCTCTTGCCTCCAATCGTGGTGGTGTTCGGATAGCCATGGTACATCAGGTAATCCCAGCAAGCCGCGCTGGTTGTCTCACTGAATGCCGACCCGCCCGCCGATTCCGGCAGTGGTCCTTCCTTGTACTGGTTCGTACAGAACGCGACTGCCCCCTCCGTCGAGCGATACATGGTGCCCGAATTGGTTCCCGATCCTCCCTGATAGCAGTAAAACGTTGTGCTTGCCGCATAGGCCTCATCTGGTGCTACTACGTCAGGACGAGCGGTGGTGGCGTACAGTATACCTATACCGCATGCCACCGCTAGTGCCAAGGTTAAGCAAGCAGTTTTGATACGACGTGCTTTCGCGGTGCGCATAGTCATGGAATGCCTCCTTTCGAAAAGCGCCGTATGAGGGCTTGTGCGACGCGTGTGCGTCGCCAGGCAACCAAGGTTGCGGCGCATGGGTCAATACCTTCGATCATAGAGGCAGGGTACCTGCGCACAGTCGCACGTTTCCAACGGAACAGGAATGCTTTTCTACTCGCGATCAAGTGGGTTTTAGGTTGCGTTCCTGCGGGTTCCTTCGATGTTTTGCCAGAAACCGTGTGAAACCTCGCAAAAACCTTGCAGGAATCTTGCAGGGGCTCTCATCTCTCACGTGGGCTTTGCCGCTGTGTGCTTGTCTCAGGTTCTCGAATATCGGTTACACGGCGTTGGGGCGCAGTGTTAAGTAAGGCGTTATGTGAGGTTTCCGACTTCTTACGTCGGCAACCGGGCTTCTCTGATGCTTGTCGTACAATGACCGAATGCGAAACCAATGCGCCGCGTTGGCGCATGTTCACGATGTGGAAAAGGGAGGACATGCCTATGTGCGGCATCGTCGGATACACAGGAGCTAAGCCCGTTTCAGGCATTCTGATCGAGGGTTTGCGGCGGCTCGAATATCGCGGATACGATTCTGCTGGTATTGCTGTCGAACGTGATGGGCACGTGTCAGTTTGCCATCGTAAAGGTAAGGTTGCCGCGCTTGCTGAGGCCGTTGAGCAGCTTGACATGGGCGGGCAGTGCGGCATTGGGCATACTCGCTGGGCAACTCATGGGCGTCCGAGTGAGGCGAACGCTCATCCGCACACCTCATGCGGCGGGCACATTGCTGTGGTACATAACGGCATTATCGAAAACTTCGCCGAACTGCGCGAAGCGCTTGAGGCGCGCGGACACACATTCACGAGCGACACCGACACCGAAACGGTGGCGCATCTGATCGAGGAGGCCTACGAGGGTGATCTGATGGCTGCGGTGCGCACGGCGTGCGACCAGGTGGTGGGTGCGTACGGCTTGGCCGTTGTCTGCGATATGGAGCCGGGCGTTATTGTGGTTACCCGCAAAGATTCCCCTATCGTCATTGGGCGCGGCGAGCATGGCAGCTACGTCGCCTCCGACATCATCGCCATGATCGACGCAACGCGTGACGTGGTGGTGCTCGGCGACGGCGAGTTTGCGAAGCTCACACCGCTTGGCATCGACTACTTCGACGGACGGGGTATGCCCATTACGCCCGCTGTTACCCATGTTGACTGGGATGTTGACATGGCGGAGAAAGGCGGCTATCCCGACTTTATGATGAAAGAGATTCACGAGCAGCCGCGTGTTATCCGCGACACGTTGGCGGGGCGTTTGGTGAATGGGTCGCTTTCTATTGACGAGCTTGATATGAGCCCTGAAGAACTGAGTCTTATCGACCGCGTGTACGTGATCGCGTGCGGTACGAGCTACCATGCGGGTCTTATCGCGAAGAATCTCATCGAAGGTTGGGCGCGCATTCCCTGTGAGGTTGAGGTAGCAAGCGAATTTCGCTATCGCAACCCCATTATCACGCCCACTACGTTGGTGGTGGCGGTCAGTCAGTCGGGTGAGACAGCGGACACCCTTGCCGCCATCCGCGATGCGCGCGTGAAGGGTGCGAAGGTGTTCGGCATTACGAACGTCATCGGCAGTCCTGTTGCGCGGGAAAGTGACGGAGTTATTTACACGAAGGCGAACAAGGAAATAGCCGTCGCCTCCACAAAGAGCTTCCTTGGTCAGGTAGTGAGTTTGACGCTTTTGGCCATGTTGCTTGCGCAGGTACAGGGCGAGCTGAAGACAAATCAGTTGCGCATGCTATTCCGCGAGCTCGCTGATACCGCCGCTCAGGTCGAGCGCATCCTTTCCGATACGGCAGCTGTAGACGGGGCGGCTCTGGCCTGCAAGGACGCGACAAGTGCGCTGTTCATTGGGCGAGGTATGGGTGCGGCTATATCGTCGGAAGGGGCACTCAAGCTCAAAGAGATCAGTTACTTGCATGCGGAGGCGTATGCGGCGGGCGAGATGAAACACGGCCCCATTGCGCTCATTGACGAGGGATTCCCTATTATTGCGGTTGCTACCAAGAGCCCGGTGTACGACAAAGTTATATCAAACTTGCAGGAAAGTCGTGCTCGTGGCGCCATGATCGTGGCCATTGCTACCGAGGGCGACGAGGAAATTCGCAAGCACGCCGACCATGTAATCTACATTCCGAAGGTGCGCGATTGTTTCAGCCCTATTACCGCGAGTGTGCCGTTGCAGTTGCTGGCGCGCAGCATCGCTGTGGCGCGTGGCTGTGATGTCGATCAGCCGCGTAACCTTGCGAAGAGCGTGACCGTTGAATAGGTCGCGCGACATGCGTGAGGTGGTCGACGTGGGTGAAGTGGGTGGCTCGAGCGAAATGCTTGGTGGCCAGGTTGGTCTTGGTGTCGACATTGTGGAAATCGCCCGCATGAAGGCTATTCTGGCGCGCACATCGAGCTTTGCGAAAAAGGTGTTCTCCGAGGCCGAGCGCGCATACTGCGAAGGCACGGCGTCACCCGAAGCTCATTTTGCCACACGCTTCGCCGCGAAAGAGGCGGTGCTGAAGGCGCTGGGAACGGGCTTTTCGGGTGGCATTGGCCCATGCGATGTGGAAGTTCGCCGCACTGCAAAAGGTCGTCCGTATGTGGTGCTTCATGGTGAGGCGAAGCGTGTTGCTTCCCAGTTGGGTGTACGTGAACTTCCCTTATCGCTGTCGTACACGCACGACGAGGCCGTCGCCTGCGCCATGGCTATCACCGATAGTTCGGTTCGTGCTTCCGAGGAACGCAAGGATCCGATGGAGGAATTGGCCCGCCGTTTCAAGGAAGCACGCGGCATGCTTGATAACCTTGAGGCACCAGTTGTTTCAAGAATTGCCGATGATTCCGCCGAGGTTGCAGCTGATAAAGCCACGTTTTCTGCCGCCCGCGTGTGATAGAGGGCTTACATGTCTGAGAGTTTTGAATTTGTTCCCACCCTGCCGCTTATCCCCTGGCCGGAGGCCGATGCGAACAAGTACACGCGCGGCAAGCTAACCGTGGTGGGTGGTTCGGCTGCTTATCCGGGAGCTGCGGGCTTGGCCGCGCTTGCCGCACAGCGCTTAGGAGCGGGCTACGTTGAGGTTGTGTGCGCGCCAGAATCGGTCGACATCGTTCGATCATGTGGGTTGTCGCTGGTAGTCAGGTCGTGGGAGCATTGGCCGTGTGCACGCATCACGCCGAGCTCGGCGGGCAAACCGGTTGCCTACGTGGTTGGTCCGGGATTCGATACCGACGATGCTGCATCTGCGCGCTTGCTGGCGTTCGTGCTCTCTATGGCGCAGGCGCCTGTGCTTATTGACGGCGGTGCTATTGGGTGCTTGGCGTCACAGGATTGCCGTGGGCTTTTGCAGCGACGTGCTGAAGCGGGGCTTGATACGGTGATCACGCCGCATGGGGGCGAAGCTGCTCGCTTAGCGGTATGCGTGGGCGTTGCTCAGCCACCGCGTGTTTTCTCACGTGCTGAAGCATCGTCGCTGCAGACAGGCGCATGCACGAAGCTGGTGGCGTCCGCAAAGCCCGCAAAGCCCGCAGAACCGAGGCGCTCTTATCGAGCCGATCTGGCGGCATATGCGTGCGATCTGGCTGTAGCCTCGCGTGCGGTAGTGGTTTTAAAAGGCCCCGACACGTACGTGTCGGATGGTGCCTCTACCCAGTGCGTGTCGGACGGAACGAGCGCGCTTGCCAAGGCTGGCACGGGCGATGTGCTGGCGGGCATCATCGGTGCCTACTTGGCGCAGGGTGGCCCTGTGTTCGAGTCAGCGGTATCGGGGGTAATGATGCATGCCCGTGCAGGACGCATCGCCGAGCAACGACTCACATCGGTGTGCGTTGTTCCCGAAGATGTTATCGCTTCGATTCCGGATGCGGTGCGCTCCTTCGATCAGTGCTAGAATTGCCCAAATATCGCTCCCAGCTCACCTTGGGATTATGATGCGGCTGGAATGCAATGTGAAGAAAACTACATTTGCGAGGATATCCGTATGAGTGCTCATCAGCAGACCTTACTCGACGGCCGTGATCTAGCGGCTTGTGTCACCGATCCGGCGGCGCGTGCGGAAGCGCTGCGTCGTGAAATCGAGCATCACACCTACCTGTACTACGCCATGGACGCACCTGAAATCTCCGACGCGGCGTTCGATTCGCTTATGCGCGAGCTGCGAGAGCTTGAAGCAGCACATCCCGAACTCGTTGACTCGGCAAGTCCCACGCAGCGTGTGGGAGGTTATGTGGGCGAACAGTTCACTCCTGTTCGTCATGAACAGCGCATGTATTCGCTCGACAATGCCATGGACCTTGGCGAGCTCGATGCGTGGATGGATCGCGTCGAAGAGACGTTTGGATCGTTTGTTCCAGTGGTGTGTGAGCTGAAGATCGACGGTTCGTCTATTGCGCTGACCTATGAGGCCGGTAGGCTCGTGCGTGCTGCCACGCGTGGGGACGGAACCACCGGCGAGGACGTGACGGTGAACATGCGCACGGTGCATGACGTGCCGCTGCGTTTGCGCGAAGGGTTTGAACGTGGCATTGCTTCAAGGAGACAAGACGCCGCCATCGAGCTTCGTGGTGAGGTGTACATGCCTAAGGCAAGCTTTGCAGGGCTTAACCGAGCCGCTGAGGCGAACGGACGCACGCCGTTTGCTAATCCCCGCAATGCTGCAGCGGGAAGCTTACGGCAAAAAGATGCGAAAGTGACTGCCGGACGCGATCTGTCAACATTTCTGTACGCAGTTGCCGACTCGAACGCGCTTTCCGCTGAAACCCAATGGGAACTGCTCCAGTGGCTGCGCGCTGCGGGTTTCCACGTAAACCCCGACGTTGCCCGTTGTGTTACGCGCGATGAGGTGCGGGCGTTCTGCGAGCGCGCGGTCGAGCGCCGCGAGCAGCTTCCCTACGAGATTGATGGCGTGGTGGTAAAGGTCGATTCCTTTACTCAGCAGCGCGCCATGGGATACACTGCCCGCGCGCCACGCTGGGCTATCGCGTTCAAGTTTCCCCCCGAAGAAAAAACGACCCTTCTTCGCGATATTACCGTGCAGGTGGGTCGCACCGGAGCGCTTACGCCGGTGGCCGAGCTTGATCCGGTGGTGGTGGCGGGTTCTACGGTGTCGCGTGCCACGCTGCACAACCTCGATGAGGTGCGTCGCAAGGATGTGCGCATTGGTGACACGGTTATCGTGCGTAAAGCAGGAGATGTAATTCCCGAGGTGTTAGGGCCAGTGCTCTCGCTGCGCGATGTGAATGCTCAACCGTGGAGTATGCCTGAGGTGTGCCCGAGCTGCTCAAGCCCTGTCATCCGTGAGGAAGGAGAAGTGGCGCATCGCTGCATTTCTATCGACTGTCCTGCTCAAGCGCTTGAACGCCTGCTGCATTGGGCGAGCCGTGGTGCTATGGATATCGATGGCATGGGTGAGGAAATCGTGAGCCGCTTGGTGGAGGCTGGCCGTCTTTCCGACGTTGCCGATTACTACTCGCTTACCGAAACCGAGCTCGCGTTGCTTAACATGGGACGGCAGAACAAGGAGGGCGAGCCTATCCGCTTGGGGCATACCGTGGCGAAAAAGCTGGTGAGCGCTATTGACGCAAGCCGCGACCGCGCGTTTTCTCGTGCGCTGTTCGGATTGGGAATTCGTCATGTCGGTAAGGCCACAGCCGAATGCCTGGCTGCGGCGTATCCTTCCATCGATGAACTTATGGCTGCTGACGAGGCGGGTTTGGCCGCCGTTGATGGTGTGGGCCCAAAGATCGCGCGCAGTATTTTCGTGTTCCTGCGCACCCCTGGCAACATAGGTGTTATCGACCGCTTGCGCACGGCAGGTGTGTGTCTGAAGGATGAGATGTCGGCCGTGCATGATGCGCACGAACAGACGTTGACAGGGCTTACGTTTGTGCTCACGGGCAGCTTGGTACAAAGCGGCATGACCCGTGACGAGGCGGGAAGTGCTCTGAAGGCGTTGGGGGCGAAGGTGTCGGGCAGTGTGTCGAAGAAGACGAACTTCGTGATTGCTGGCGAGGCGGCTGGTAGCAAGTACGACAAAGCGGTGAGCTTAGGTGTGCCCGTGCTTGACGAGCAGGCGCTGCTGCGGATTCTGGAAACGGGAGAGCCGCCTCAGGTCTAAACGACGGCCGTCGTATAAGATTACGAACCTGAGTCTTCGTTGATGAGAGTGATTGCATGTCTGTGGGCTCACGTTCTTGTTTCAAGTAACACAGTTCCATAATTCGTAGCACTATTCGCTGATTCGCGGGCAAAAAGCATCGCTGCTCTGCTATTGTATGTTACGGAATAAAAAATCGTAACATATTACAGTATGGCTGCGTGCCGCTTATGACCCTTAGGAGGGCGTATGGTTTCCTTATCACGGAGGCGTTTTGCGAAGTTGGCTGGTGTTGGTATGGCGTCGCTTACCCTCGGCGGCGTGCTTGGTGCATGCACGGGAAACGGGGAAGGCGAAGCTGGTGGTGCGTCGGCGAATTCCAGCGAGGGTGTACGTCAGGTGATTGTGTCCATGACGCCGGGATCTGAGCCGGCGGCGGGTTTCGACCCGTTGGTTGCATGGGGCTGCGGCGAGCATGTGCACGAGCCGCTCATCCAATCGACGCTTATCACCACTGATGTGAATCTCGGGTTCAAAAACGACCTAGCCACGTCGTATGAGTGTTCCGAAGATGGCTTGACGTGGACCTTCCATATTCGCGATGACGTGCGTTTTACCGACGGCGAGCCGCTTACTGCTACCGATGTCGCCTTCACTATAAATAGCATTGCCACAGGAGAAGCGTCGGAGTGTGATTTGTCCATGGTTGATGAGACGGTGGTTGTCGATAACACAACGGTTGAAATCCGTTTGAAAAAGCCGTTTAATGCGCTGCTGTACACGCTGGCAGTGGTGGGTATCGTACCGGAGCACGCTTATGGTAACGATTACGGAAAGAACCCCATTGGTAGCGGCCGCTACGTACTTGAGCAGTGGGATCAGGGGCAGCAGGTTATCCTGCGCGCGAACCCCGACTACTATGGCGACGCTGTTCAGATGGAGCGCGTCGTGGTGGTGTTCATGGAAGAAGACGCCTCGCTTGCCGGTGCGCAGGCGGGTCAGATTGACGTCGCGTACACCTCAGCCACGCTCGCCGATGCATTGCCAAGTGGCTACGAGTTGCTGAACTGCGCTTCAGTAGACTCGCGTGGCATATCGCTGCCAAGTGTGCCGGTGGATAGCCCTGCGAAAGAGGAAGACGGCGGCGTGTCGTATGAGGTGGGTAACGCTGCCACCTGCGATGTGTCTCTGCGACAGGTGATGAACTGCGGTGTTGACCGCAACCGCATGATCGATCACGTGCTGAACGGTTATGGCACGGTTGCGTGGAGTGTTGGTGACGGCATGCCCTGGTCGTCTGCCGATATGACTGTCGAGTACGACGTCGATCGAGCGCGGGAGCTTCTTGCTGAAGGCGGCTGGTCGGTCGCATCTGACGGCGTGCTGGTGAAGGATGGCGTTCGTGCGTCGTTCAATTTGTACTATTCGGCAGGCGACTCGGTTCGTCAGGCACTCGCATCCGATTTCGCCGAGCAGATGGCCGAACTCGGCATCGAGGTAAACGTGAAAGGCGCCAGCTGGGACGACATTTATCCACATCAGTACTCAGAGCCGGTTTTGTGGGGTTGGGGATCGAACTCGCCAGTTGAGCTCTACGAGCTCACCCATTCGAATGGCTGGGGAAACTATGCAAGCTACGAGAACGCCCAGGTTGATGCGAATTTGGAGGCTGCGATTGCGCAGCGCAACGTGGAGGATTCCTATGAATTCTATCAGCGTGCGCAGTGGGACGAGGAAACGCATACGGGTGTGGCACCGCGCGGGGCTTCCACGTGGATTTGGCTGGCCAACGTCGATCATTTGTACTTCCAACGCGCTGGGTTAAGCGTTGCTGAGCAGAAGCCGCATCCGCATGGGCATGGGTGGTCGCTTGTGAACAACGTTGATAAGTGGAGTTGGGCTTAAAGGTAGTTATGGCGCGGTTTCTCATTCGAAATGCTGTAAAGATGTTGCTGCTGCTTTTAGCAGTGAGCTTGGTGGTGTTCGCGTTGGTGAGCGTATCGCCTATTGATCCTGTTCAAGCGAACGTGGGTCAGGCGGCGTATCTTGGTATGAGCGAGGAAAAGCGAGCCCAGCTCAGTGAGTACTGGGGGGTGGAAACGCCGTTTTGGGAGCGCTACGTTTCGTGGCTTACCAGCGCCGTACAGGGCGACTTGGGTACATCGTTGCGGTTTAATGCGCCGGTTTCTGAGGTTATCGCCACACGTGCGCTTAATTCGTTGGCGCTCATGGCAGTGGCGTGGGTGATAAGCGGTGCGTTAGGCTTCGTGCTTGGTGTTGCAGCAGGTGCAAACCGAGGGCGTCTTCTTGATCGTATTGTCAAGGGGTACTGCTTCCTGTTGGCGTCGGTTCCCACGTTTTGGCTGGGCCTGGTGTTCCTGATTGTGTTTTCGGTGCAGCTGGGGTGGTTTCCCTTTGGTTTTTCGGTACCCATTGGCGTTTCGGCCGACGACGTGACCCTTACTGACACGCTGCGTCATTTGATATTGCCTGCACTCACGTTGTCGGTGGTGGGCGTGGCGAACATCGCTTTGCACACGCGCGAGAAAACCATCGATGTGCTTGAGAGTGACTACGTGCGCTTTGCTCGCGCGCGGGGCCTAACCCTGTGGGAGGCGCTTCGCGCGCATGGGTTGCGCAATATCGCGCTGCCTGCCATCACGCTGCAGTTCGCATCTGTATCCGAGATTTTAGGCGGATCAGTGTTGGTTGAACAGGTGTTTTCGTATCCGGGGTTGGGGCAGGCTGCGGTTGTGGCCGGTCTTGGTGGCGACGCAGCGCTGCTTGCCGGTATTGCAGTGTTGTCGGCAGCCATTGTGTTTTTTGGAAACTTGGTTGCGAACGTGCTGTACGGGGTGGTCGACCCACGTATCCGGAAAGGGGCCGTATTATGAGCCGTCCCTTTGTCCAAGCGACTTCATCTGGAGAACTTGTTCATTCCGACGACGTTTTCGTCCCCACACCGTCTGAACCATCTACACCATCTGTGCCGCTGCTGCATGCGCCGCGCCGCGCGTGTGTAGCTAACCGGAAAGCGACACTTGCGGCATTCATTGCCGCTGTCTGCGCGCTGGTTGCGGTGGTGGTTTTTGGCATTCTTGTTTCCGACGCTGCCACAGCTACCGATTTCATGGCGAAAAACTTAGCTCCAAGTGCACAGCATCCCTTCGGCACCGATTGGATGGGACGCGATATGCTACTGCGCACCGTGGCTGGCTTGTCAACGAGTGTGCTCGTGGGGTTGTTGGCCGCCACAGTGTCATCGATCATCGCGCTTGTTTTAGGCGCTGCTGCGGCACTGGGGGGCAAACGGGTCGATGCAGCGGTCACGTGGCTTATCGATCTGGTTATGGGCGTGCCCCATATTGTATTGCTCGTACTGATATCGTTTGCGCTTGGTAAGGGGTTTTGGGGTGTAACTGTTGGCGTAGCGGTGACGCATTGGCCAAGTTTGGCACGTGTGGTGCGCGCCGAAGTGCTGCAATGCAAGCAGGCGGGTTATGTTGAGGTAGCGCGGCGGCTCGGGCAAAGCCGAGTACGCATCGCGCTTACGCATGTGTTCCCGTTCGTGTTTCCACAGTTTTTGGTTGGGCTTATCCTGCTGTTTCCCCATGCCATCCTGCATGAGGCAGCTATTACGTTTTTGGGGTTCGGTCTGTCGCCCGAACAGCCAGCGATTGGTGTTATCTTGAGTGAATCAATGGCGTATCTGTCCGCTGGCATGTGGTGGCTGGCAGTGTTTCCTGGATGTGCGCTCGTTGGGGTGGTGCTGCTGTTCGACGTGGCGGGGTCGTGTTTGCGTAAGCTTGTCGATCCGCACAGTTCGCAGGAATAGGAGGTCGCCGGTTTGCACGAGTTGCATCATCATGCGAACGATTCGCACCATCATCACACGCATGCGCCTGACTCTTATCATGGTGGGGGGCATCATTTACTGCAGGTAGAGGGGCTTTCCGTTGGCTTTCGTATGTATGACACCGACGCTTCGTTCTTTTTGGCGAAGCAGCGCTTTGTTAAAGCTGTGCACGATCTGAGCATTTCGGTTCATAGTGGCGAGATCGTTGCCGTCGTGGGTGCATCAGGTTCGGGAAAGTCGCTTCTGGCCGATACTATCATGGGTATTTTCGAACCGAATGCCACAGTGCGAGGTCGGGTGTGGTTTGACGGCGAGCCGTGCGATGCGGAACAGCTCTCCCGCCTTCGTGGTAACGGAATATCGCTCGTTCCTCAAAGTATTGCCAGCTTAGACCCGCTGATGAAGGTGGGCCGCCAGGTTCGAGGGTTCGGCCGCGCGGCGCGAGGTGTGCAACGTGGCGGTCGTGCAGCGCGTCAGCGTGAGCTGTTTGAGCGTTACGGACTTGCATCTTCTGTGGAAGAACTCTATCCGCATGAGCTTTCCGGTGGCATGGCTCGTCGCGTGCTGCTCGCTTGTGCGCTTATGGACAACCCACGTGTGATTATTGCCGATGAGCCGACGCCTGGGCTCGACCTTGAACTGGCTGTTCGTGCACTCGATGACTTCCGCGCGTTCGCCGACGGCGGGGGTGGGGTTATGCTTATCACGCACGACATTGAGCTTGCGCTCCGTGTAGCTGATCGTGTGGCTGTATTCCAAGACGGTACCATCGTTGAGGAAACCGCCGTGGAGAACTTTGCCAGTCCCGACACGCTGCAGCATCCCTTCACAAAGGAACTCTGGCACGCGCTTTTTGGTTCCGTCCATTCTAACGAACGGCCGGAACTCGCCGACGCTGCGGTCGCCCCCTTTGGTTCCGTCCGTTCTAACGAACGGCCGGAACTCGCCGACGCTGCGGTCGCACAGTGCACGCCATCTTGCGGTTCCTACCCCTCGTCGCGGCCCGAAGGCCGCTTCCTCGGGCTCTCACCGCAATCTGGCGCACCCTGCGCACCCTCGCTGACTGATGTGGACCGAGGAGATGCTGCTCAGCTTGAGGAGGTTTGTTCTGAGAAAGGGATAACGCATGCTTGAGGTTCGGGGTGTTACGTTTGCGTATCCGGGGTGTGCGCCGCTCTACCGCGATTTCAATCTGGCGGTTGAGCCGGGCGAGCGTGTGGCGCTTGTTGCGCGTTCGGGTTTCGGCAAAACGACATTGTGTCGCCTGCTTGCAGGTTATGAGTTGCCGCAGAAGGGGAGCGTGCTGGTTGACGGCGCACCGCTGCCGAGGCGTGGCGTGTGTCCGGTGCAGCTGGTGTCGCAGCATCCCGAACGAACGGTCGACCCCCGTATGCGCATGCGTAATGTGCTCGCCGAGGCGGGAGAAGCCCCAACTGAACTGCTTTGCACACTTGGTATTCAGAGCCACTGGATGTCGCGCTATCCCCATGAGTTATCCGGCGGTGAATTGCAGCGTTTCTGCATTGCGCGGGCGCTTATCGCGCGCCCACGCTATCTCGTCGCCGACGAAGTGTCTACCATGCTTGACGCTGTTACGCAGGCCCGAATTTGGCGCGTGTTACTCGAAGAAGTGGCGCGCGCGAACGCCGGACTCGTATTTGTGTCGCATTCGCCGGCGCTTACCGAGCGTATTGCCACGAGAGTCGTACGTCTTGATTAGCGCGTTGCGGCCATGGCGCCGCACCGCTGAACTGCTCCACACTGCTGCACTACCGCACTGCTCCGGCTCTTCTGCATCCATCGCTGCGCCGTCGTAGACGATATGAAGGAAACACTGATTGAATTCGTCTTACCCTGTGCCGAGTCGTCAACGAAGGGCAAGACGGATTAATCAGTGTTTCCTTAACTTCTTGTGGTCTTTGACGGGCATTTCGCTCTGGTCTGGCGCTTTCGTTTCGCATGTCATCAGAACTCTATCGCATTCTTACTCGTGCTCTTTAGTGTTGTGGTTCCCATAGTATGGTGTCACTCATATGTAATCATGGTTACGATCAGCACAATCGTATGCCATACGTGATAAGATTCTGCGGGAACGCATTTTTGCGGGGGAGGGGATACAAGTTAATGGGAAGAACTATCGGATGTTTGGCACTATGGTGTTAGGCATAAACGCGAAGCTCTTCGTTGCGCGTTCAGGTGCGGGCGCGCGCGAGATGGAAAGGGACTGTTGGTGCATGCTGGCTCGCAACCAAAACGATCATCGGGGGGGGGTATATGGTAGCCACCTCTCTGAGTAAAAAGAAGACCGTTCTCGTGGTGGATGACTCGATGTTTAACCGCGCGTTGCTGGCTGACATGATGGCGGATGAGTTCAATGTTATCGAAGCAGAGAACGGCAAGCAGGCTATTGCCGCCATTAGCAAGTTGGGGCTGGGTATTTCACTTGTGCTGCTCGACTACGTGATGCCTGAGATGGACGGCTTCGCAGTGCTTTCCGTCATGCAGCGACGCGGCTGGATCAAAGACATACCTGTGGTTATGGTGTCGGCCGAAAGCGATCCGGCATACATTGAGCGCGCCTACGAGCTGGGTGCCACTGATTTTCTTACCCGGCCCTTCGATATTAACATCGTGCGTCACCGCGTGCGCAACACTATCATGCTGTACAGCAAGCAGCGAGTACTAGCTGGTATGGTGGCCGATGAGATCAACGAGCGCGAGCGCGACGTTAACCTTATGGTTTCCATATTGAGCCACATCGTGGAGTTCCGCAACGGCGAAAGCGGCATGCACGTATTGCGTGTGCGTGCCTTAACTGAGATTTTGCTCACCTGTCTGGCGGAAAAAACCGATGCATATGATCTCGCCTCTGCAGACATCTCGACGATCTCCATGGCGTCGAGCTTGCATGATATTGGCAAGATTGCTATCGCCGAGGAAATCCTAAACAAGCCAGGGCGCTTGACCGACGAGGAATTCCGTATCATGAAGACACATTCGGCTGTGGGAGCCGAAATGCTGGAAAAACTACCCACCGGTCAAAACGAGCCGCTGGTGAAGACCGCGTACGCCATTTGCCGTTGGCACCACGAACGCTACGATGGGCGCGGATACCCCGATGGCTTGGTGGGTGATGATATTCCTATTTCCGCTCAGGTGGTTGCTTTGGCTGACGTGTATGACGCTCTCACCAGCGAACGCGTGTATAAGCCGGCCTTCTCACACGAGAAGGCCATGAGTATGATCATTGGTGGTGAATGCGGCGCGTTCAACCCGCTGCTTATTGACGTTTTGCGCGATAACGCTGACTCCATCCACGGACAGATGGAAAGCCTCTCATCCGACGGACGCGGCAATTACGGAACGAAACGCGTTATGGAGGCGTTGGCGGACGTTGACGAAAAGGGAACGACGAGCCGCACGATTAGCTTGTTGGATTACGAGCGTATGAAGTATAACTTCTATGCCGAGATGTCCAACGAGGTTCAGTATGAGCTGTCGCAAGATCCTCCTATGTTGGTGATGTCTGACTACGGGCGCATCAATTTGGGGCTGCCTGAGGTTATTCCCGATCCAGAGAACAGCGAGACGCTTATCCGTGTGTTTGGGCGCGAAGGGGTTACCGAGTTTCTTCATCGCATGATGGATACCTCGCCTGACGATCCCATCGTTCGTTTCGACATGTGCGGTGTGGCGAACGGCGAGACACGCTGGTACAACGTGGTGTCGCGCGCGCTGTGGTCCGATGATGACAAACCGGTGTACATGGGCGCACTCGGCAAGCTCACTGACGTGCACGACCAGCGCTCACTTCTGATGGATTTGCAGTTTCGGGCATGGCACGACTCGCTCACGGCACTGGCGAACCATGCCTACGCACGCAAGGTGGCAACCGAGCGTATGGAGGCGAATCCCGACTGCTTATTTATTATGCTGATTGTTGATTTGGATCATTTCAAGGAGGCTAACGATACGTACGGCCACGAATTCGGTGACCGCGTGCTGCGCTACTTTGCCGATCGTCTCAGCGCTAGCGTGCGCGAGGATGATTTGGTGGCGCGTATTGGGGGCGATGAATTCCTTGTGTTCATGATGTGCGACCAGGAAACCGACCGGCGACATCTGGCGCGGCGTATCCATTCTGCCATTCGCAGCGAATTCGAGGGTTTCCCCGTGTCGTCGAGTATGGGTGTTGCTTGCGCCGACGTGGTGGGAAAAGATTACGATGAAATGTTTCGCTGCGCCGACCGGGCGCTTTACCGCGTGAAACGGTTGGGTGGCGGTTCATGCTCGTTCTGCGAAGATGAGACAGGGCCCGTTTGCGAGGTATCGAGCCTGTCTCCCATCGATAAGCCAGAACGGAGCTATACCGGGCGTGAGCGACGCCAATCGGCAGGTGTCGCAAAACGGCGAGGAAACGATAAATCATAGTTGAGATAAACGAAGAAACAAGGAGAGAGATAACCATGACGTTGGAATCGTGCTATGCCATGATGGGTGGAGACTTAGAAGGGGTGCGCGGGCGCTTGCTCACCGACGAGCGTGTGGCGAAGTTTGTGGGGATGTTTCCTCACGACGATACGTTTGCCAACCTTGAGCGCGCCATGGAAGCGCATGCGCTGGAAGACGCCTTCCGCGCAGCTCACACACTGAAAGGTGTGAGCCACGACTTAGGCTTCATGCCGCTGCACGTGGCAGCCGACGAACTCACGCAAGCGTTGCGTCCCGTTAAAGAGGGCGGCGCTGTTGATGAGGCGGCGCTTGTACCGCTCATGGAAGCCGTGCAAGACGCCTACCGAACGACGATCGACGCATTGGCGACCGTTAACGAGTAACGTGCCCGACTCACAATTTCATCAGGATAGTAGGACGGGAGAGAAGGTATCTCACCATGCAAAGCGAGGATAAGAAAGAGCTTCGCTGGCGCATTGTCGTCGCGACGATCGTAGCGGCATGTATCGTGGCAATCATCGCCGCGTTTCTTTCGATGAATTATCAGCGCACCGTTTCTCAAAATGCGCTGTACCTCGAAGCAAGCACGAACCAGGCGCTCGAACGTCTTGATAGCGTGTTCGAAAACTCTCAACAGAGCTTATTCATGGCGAGTACTCTCTTCGAAGAGGTTCATCCGACCGACGACGAGATCTGCAACGAGCTGGAGTTTCTTGAGGAAGGTACACCTTTCGACTATCTAGCGTTCGAAACGGTTGATGGAACTACGTACAATTCGCGCGGCAAGGTCAGCCAGGTACAGCCTCGGGAAAACCCCATCAAGGAAGCAGGCGTTGCCACGGTGAACGACGAGCGTATCGGTGAGGGTTTGTCCATCGTATTCTTCGAACCTGTGTATGACGGGGATACCTATGTCGGTGTGATGTCGGGCGTATGGAGCAACGAGCTGCTCGAGAGGACCATATCGACAACGTATTACAACGAGTACGCGTCGACCTACCTGTGCAACGACGAGGGTGTTGTTATTGCATACTCGAGCACGTTTGTAAAGGTTGAGTCTGATCAGCTTGACATCAGCGCGGTTGACAGTACTGATGGAACTTCAGTTGGAGAACTCTTGCCATCGCTTGAGCGAGGCGAGTCCATGACGTTTACGTACGAATCTCCGCGTGGTTTGGGACTTGCGTACATGGTGAAGCTCTCCGATCACGACTGGACGTTGTTGCGCACCTATCCGGCAACCATCAATACATCCATTGTAGAGCGTACCAACATTATCGGCATTGCGCTGATCGCGGCCATCATCGTGGTGTTTATTTGTGCCCTCGCGGTTGTTATCGTGCGTGCGTCACGGAAGAATAAAGAGATCACAATTAAAAAAGACCAGTTCGAACGTGTTGCCGATGCATCTTCTCAGTTGTTTAAGCGCTTTGCTGTTCTCGATTTGCAAAACAACATATACGAGTATATCAAAGGGGAGGATCTCGACGATCGTCTTCCGAAGCGCGGCAAGTTTACGGATTTCGCTAACTTCTGGGTCAGTCAGGCCGTCTACGATGATGAGCGCGAGAAAGTGCGCGACATGATTATGCTTGATAGCATCATGCGCAACTTCACGCCTGACGTGCAAATTATGCGTTTCGAATACCGCGTGAACTATCAGGGTGAGGTGCGGTGGCTGCAGCCGTCCATGGTGTGCCTGCGTCGCGATAATGAAGGCCACCCTGCTAGCCTGCTGTACGCCGTGCAGGACGTGACCACGGTGAAGGTGGAGGAAGCGCGCGCCCGTGAGGCGCTCGAGGACGCCTACCGTGCCGCCGAGCAGGCATCGCGTGCGAAGAGCGACTTCTTAGGTAGCATGAGCCACGATATTCGTACGCCCATGAACTCCATCATGGGACTTACCGCCATCGCGACTATGCATATCAACGATTCCGAGCGTGTGAAGGACTGCCTGCAGAAGATCACCGTGTCAAGCCGGCATTTGCTGGGGCTTATTAACGAGGTGCTCGACATGGCACGGATCGAGAGTGGCAATATCGGGCTGGCAGAGGACGACTTTGACTTGCCTGAAGCCATTGAGAATTTGCTTACCATCATCCATCCGCAGGTGGCGGCAAAGCAACAGCACCTAAAGGTTGATACTGCAGGTGTTATCCACGAGCATGTGGTGGGTGACTTCATGCGCCTGCAGCAGGTGTTCGTTAACATTATGGGTAATTCGGTAAAGTTCACGCCTGAAGGCGGCACCATTGGGCTTACCATCGCCGAAATTCCCACGCGCATCAGCGGGTGTGCGTGCTACCAGTTCACGTTCACCGACACGGGTTGCGGCATGAGTGAGGAATTCGTTGAGCGCGTGTTCGAGCCGTTCGCGCGCGCGAACGACAACCGCATGACCAACGTTGAGGGTACGGGTTTGGGTATGTCCATCGTGAAGAGCGTGGTCAGCCTGATGAACGGCTCTATCGACGTGCAGAGCAAACTGGGCGAAGGTACCACGTTTGTGGTGACGGTGCATTTGAAGCTGCGCGAGGCTGATCTTGAAGACACCTCGGCGCTGTGTGATTTGTACGTTTTGGTGGCTGATAACGACCAGGTGGCGTGCGAGGGTGCCTGCGAGATGCTGGACGAGATTGGCATGGTACCCGATTACGTGCTTTCCGGCGATGCTGCCATTGCTCGTGTGCGGGAGCGGGTTGAGACACCCGAAGAATACTCAGCGGTTATTCTGGACTGGAAGATGCCAGGTAAAAGTGGCATTGAGACGGCTCGTGAGCTGCGTGAGATTCTACCCGACCATGTGCCTATCATCATTTTGTCGGCCTATGATTGGATGGCGATCGAGCAAGAGGCACGTATGGCGGGCATTGATGCGTTTGTGTCAAAGCCGATGTTTAAGTCTCGCTTGGTTCATGTGATGAATAGCCTGCTGGTGGGTGGCAAGGACGATGAAGCTGAGCGTGATGATGCAGCGAAAGAAGCCGACTTGCTTCGCCAAGCCGACTTCTCGGATAAGCGTATTCTGCTGGTTGAGGATAACGAGCTTGCAGCGTCCATTGGATTGGATATCTTATCGTTTACGGGAGCTGCTACAGCGCATGCTATCAATGGTAGGGTTGCGCTGGAAATGTTGCGCGACAACCCGCCGGGAACCTTCGACTTGGTTCTCATGGATGGTCAGATGCCGGTAATGAATGGTTACGAGGCTGCGCGAGCCATCCGTTCGTTAGGATTGGCTGGTCGCCCCGACTTGGCAACTATTCCTATTGTTGCACTCACAGCCGATGCATTCGCTGACGATATGAAGCGAGCGTTGAATGCGGGTATGAACGCGCACATGTCAAAGCCGCTCGAGATCAACACATTGGTGAGGGTATTGAGGGAGTTCTTGCAGTAATCTTGCAGTAAGAACGTACGAAAAGAGAGGGTACCGATGTTTATGTCGGTACCCTCTCTTTTTTCGGTGCGGTTGGTGTGGCTATTCTTGTTTGCTTGCTGCTACTCGTCGAATCGCTTACAATCCTTCAACCTCGAAACGCTTCTCCAAAGCTTCCTGATGGTGTGCGTAATGCAGTGCCACGTCTCGAGCTACATGCCCTTCTTTCACCAGTGTAAACAGACTCTGGTCCATGGTACGCATACCTTCGGCGCCTCCTGCGGCGATAGCACTGTCGATTTGGTGCGTCTTCGACTCGCGAATGAGGTTACGGATGGCGGTGTTCGTTACCATAATCTCGAAGGCCGGCATCACGCCGCCGTCGATGGTGGGCACGAGCTGCTGGCTGACAATAGCGCGAAGCACCATGGATAACTGAATGCGAATTTGACGCTGCTGCGAAGCAGGGAATGCATCAACGATGCGGTCGACCGTGTTCGCAGCACCCGAGGTATGCAGTGTGGAGAACAGCAGCTGCGCCATCTCGGCAGCGGTGACGGCGGTTCCAATGGTGTCCTGATCTCGCATTTCACCCAGCAAGATGATGTCGGGGCTTTCGCGCATGGCCGAGCGCAGTGCCTCGCTATACGTGGCCACATCGGTGGGAATTTCGCGCTGCGTTACAATGCAGGTTCCATGACGATGTATGTACTCGATGGGATCTTCCATGGTAACAATGTGCCCGGTGCGTTCATGGTTCAGCTTGTCGATGATGCATGCGAGTGTGGTTGACTTACCCACACCAGCAGGTCCTGTCACCAGCACGAGGCCTTTTTGGAATCGCGTCAGGTCGAGTACTTCGTCGGGAATATGGAAGTCGGCGGGGTTGGGTAAGCCAAAGGGGATCACGCGGATAACCGCGCTGTACGAGCCACGCTGTCGGAAAATGTTCACGCGGAAGCGACCGATGCCGGCGATGGCGAAGGAGAAGTCGTCGTCATGGTTGAGACTGCTCTCGAACGCGTTCATGTTTCGCCCAGACATCTCGTAGATGCTGCGAACGAAGCGCTCGGTGTCGGCGGGTGTAAACGGCGCGACGTCAAGGCGCACCTGCCTGCCACCCATCTCGTAGGAAAGCGGCAGGCCAGCGATGACGAAGATGTCGGACGCGTTCGCGTCAACCATTTCCTTGAGTAGCTGTTTCAGTTCCATGTTATCTCCTATCGTGATTGAGCGGAACCCGACCACAGCACCTCGCCAGAGCCGGCTTCATTCCATTGAGTGGTGGCACGCCACTGAGATATTTCGTAGGTGGCATCGTCTCGAATGGTGAGTACCACCGAAAGCGTGCGTCCGCTGTCGCTTGAGAACTCGGCTCCCACCTGGTTGCCGTCTATGTAGGCACCCTCGTATGCACTGATGACGTCTGCTACGGCGACAAGCGCATCTGCTACGACATCGGCGTTTGCCTCTTCAGCGTTGGCAGCTGATCTGTCCGTGCGCACACCAGCAAGTGCGCCGTCGATTTCAGCAACGAAGCTTTGTGCCGCTTGCTCGTTGTTGTAGGTGGCGGATGTGAACCATGCTTGCTTTTCTGCGGCGGTGTAGGCTGCTTGCGCTGTTGATACGGCAAGCACAGCCATAACCGCCAAGCAGAGCACGATCACGAGCGAGAACACGCTCACCGGGCCGATGCGTACCGACCCGCTTCCGCGTGTCATTCTTATGTTGCTGCTCATCAACCCACCTCCCCGTTTGAGACGTAGCGTGACGTGTAGAGTGTATAGATTATTCTCTCGTCATCAGAAACTGTTATATGAGCCACATAGAGCGTGCCTGCTTCTTGTGGATGCTGTTCGACAATGCGCTCAAGCTTAAAGTCCCTTTCACTGTCGGTAGCGCCGATACCATCAGTAGCTTGAAGGCTTTCGCCTTCGGGGTTAGCTGCGAAAGCTTCAGCGTCGTTGGCAGCAAGTACCACGGCGCGTGACAAGTCATCGGAGGCAGCGCCCCGTTCGTACGATGACACCATAAGTCCTGTGAGCACTGCGAGTGATCCCATCATGAACACGAGCAAGAACAGTGCCTCGATCACAAACGCCCGGCCGTGGCGCGATCTGTGCTCTGCGGGGTGCGCTCGCCGACGCATGCGCTCCATATTGATAGCTGTTGCGTCGCAACCTTCCAGTACGGCACTTTTTTCACTCGCGATAGATTCTGCGAACGATGCGCTTAATGTTTCAGACATATCAAGCACCTCCTCGCACGCTTCGCAGGGCGATGCACGTGGATCCCTGATCGGTGTAAATGGTAAGGAGTCCGTTCTCGTACGTAAAATCAAAGCTCTCAGATGCAACCATTTCGCGAGCTCGTTCGGGCGTAAATGCCGAACCTGCGCGAGCGTATTCTTCCACAACGTTGCCTTGATACAGGTACAGCCGCGTCTCGTAATCACCTGCGTCCACGTGCTCGCTTAACACGAGTGCCGGCCCTTCGGGGCCTTGTGCAACACCCACGGCGTCAGTTACGTCATTGGTACGTACGGAATTAGACAGAAGCGAGAGCCCTAATCGCATTTCGTCGGCATTGGCGCGCATGCTGTTTGCTGATTGATATGCGTTCACGCCAACGAGAAACGCTGCCAGCAAAAACAGAGTTATGACCGCGAACAGCAGCGTGGTAAACATTCGTCCGCCACGCTCGCGGTCGTGTGATCTTATGCCGAAGTCTTTATCGCGGCCGGTCATTTCGCCAACACCACCACATTAGGCATTACGTTACCCGCAAACACGCTGTACGTGATTACGTAGTCATCATGGTTGACCACAAGCCCGTAATTGTCTTCAAGATACTGAAGCGAGGAAGGGTAGGAACCCTCGATCGCGCAGCACTGTTTCGCGCTGCCAAGAATAGCGTTGCGTACTGACAGCTCACCTTGCTCTCGCAGCGAAGCATCGATGCGTTCGAAGGTAAACCAGCCAACGATCACAATCAGTACCACTGCCAGCAGTGCGCCTACGCGCCGTCTGGCGCGGTGTCTCAGTTGATCCTGTGTAAGTTCGTGATGCATAGGTTATCCTATCGAGCTCATGATGCCGATCAGCGGAAGCATTACGGCGATCAGTGTCGCGCCGATACTCACGGTCAAAAACGCCGCCAGCGTTGGCTCTACGCTGTCGATTACGTTGTCGATGCGGGTGATGGCGTCGTCGAAGAACGTGTCGGACAAGCTTCCCAGTACCGTTTCCAAGCTGCCTGTGCGCGATCCTACCATGAGCATGCGTGCGTATACAGGCTCGATGACATCGCTTTCCGATATCGCCTGCGGCAAGCTCTTGCCCTGCGCGGGGTCGACCATGGTTTCATGCGCTGCTGCAAGGCGGCTTTTGAGCTCGGCGTGTTCCACCATGTCTACCGCGCGTTGCATGGAGGTGTCGGTGTCCACGCCAGCTGACACGAAGGTGGCGAGCGCCGCAGTGAAGCGAGCCACGGCAATTTGGCGCATGGGTTCGCGCGTGATCGGAAGCTTTTCGAACAAGCGCACCAGCTTTGCTCGCCCGTCCGGGGTCGAGCCGATGGCCATTCCCACCAACACCAGTACCGTGCACAAAAACGTGATAATAAGCGCCGCCCAGCCAATGCCGATAGACACATTCACGTAGGCAAACGAGCTTGCGGTCAGGTTACCTGTGAGCCCCTCGTACACGTCGACGAACACCGGAAGGATCACCGCAGCGGAAAACAGCAAGATCACCGTCATCACACACAGAAGCGCTGCTGGATACGCGACAGCACTGCGCATTTTTGCGTATAGGCGATCTTCCTCGTCATAGTGCTTCGCTAAGCTCCACAGTACGCTTTCCAAACGACCTGAGGTTTCTCCTGCGCCCACCATGTTTACCAGGTGAGTGGGAAACGCCCCGCTTTCTTCGAGCGCCGCCGCTAGCGACTTGCCAGCCACGAGCGCTGCGTACACGTCGCTGCATGCGCTTTTGAAGCTCCCCGTGCTTGCCCGCCCCTTGTTTGCGAGTGCGCCTGCACTCTGCTGTTCCTCGCCAAGTAGGTACAGCGCCTCATCCGTTTGGATGCCGGCGGAGTACATGATGGCCAGGCTTTCGCAGAAGGCGGAAAGCGCGCCGCTTTCGAGCATCTTCGTTGCCATGTCCGTGTTCGCTCCTTGTCTTTCAGTAACGAATGAATTGCTGCGTGCTCAAGCGTTCTCTAACGCTAGTAAACGTATCGGTCGGTGTACGAACTACCGTCACCCACGAAGTTTGTCGATCCTCCGGCAGTAAACGTTAGATCGACGCGTGTCCACGTGTTTTCCTGTACGCTGAAACTTGCAGCAATCCAGCTCCCATCAATATACACCATGTTCCATGCATGGTAGATGCCATCAGGCGCAACATCTCCGGTAATTATCTTGCAGGGGATGCCCTGACTGCGCAGCATTGCTGCGGTGAGCGATGCGTAGTCAAAGCAAATGCCACTTTTCGAAGAAAGTGTGCTGTCGGGGTCTGGCACGTAGCTGGTGGCGTCGGCGAGTGTTGCTGCCTTCTGTTCGTCATAAGCTACGTTTTCAACTACCCACTCGCAAATGGCACGCAGTGCGTCACCCTCGTTTTGTGCGACTTCGCACAGCTGGTTGGCTAGGCTTGTACTTTCGCTCGTTTCGTCGAATTGGCAGAATTGGTTGGGTCGGATGAAGGGCTGGAATTCGTCAGCCAGTGCTACGTCGGCCGAAATCGGGTCAGATAGCGCTGCATAGCGCGTGCCCGAGGTGTTCTCCCACACGCAGAATGTGTAGCTTCCGTCACCCATGTTTAAGGGGCACGAAATAGGCGTGCCGTCGTTGGGTAGGTCGTAGTAGTAGCTCATATCGCCCTGTGTCACCTCGAATTTCAGCCGCACGGGCGAGGTTGCCGCTGCGGCCACGTATCCTTCGCTCACGTGAGAGGCGTCAATGAGCGCTCCGTTGCTGTTTGTGGCGGCCGCTTCGTCAAAGGGAGACGATGCCAGTTCGGAGCGTTCGAACGCAGGCCCCGAGGTTTCACCGCTGGCTGCTGTGTTTGCTTCGCCGGTAACGTTGCCATTTTGCGAACCGCCCCCGCAGGCGACAAGGCCAAAGGTGGCCGCCATTGCCAGCGTGATCACGAGTGCACGTTGCGCCGCGCGTAAAGCCAAGCGTTTTGTGAAGTGTCGCGCTCGGTCTTGCATGGAGCCCTCCGATGTATCTTCTATGCAACCCGGCATAATGCACGTGCCTGTACGCGTTTCGCACGCGGCGCGATGGCGGCGTGCGAAAGCGACGACGTGTTGACGGGGGGCTGACATGATGCATGCCTTTCCTGCAGTTTTCGAACGTTCGACTACAGGGGAAATGGTAACAGAGGGCAGGCGTTTTTAAAACTCAAACGAGGCGTTGTACCAGACAAAGCCCAAATCTTTGCATAGAGATTCTGCCTTAAGTCCACCTTGTCTTCTACGATGCGATTCAAAAAAGCTCAAGGCGGTTGATTCGTGTTGCATACCAAAAACGTCGAGCGTCGCACAGATGGCGGCGCTCGACGTATGCGAGGGCTGTTCTCCACTCTCACACAAGAGGAAGGTAGCTGAACTCGTGCTTTACGAACGGGACAGTCCGTCGACGGGGATCACTGCTCCAGAAATGTAACTTGCCTTGTCTGACGCGAGGAACACGAACGCATTGGCTATGTCTTCGGGCTCTCCCATGCGGCCAAGCGGGATGCTTGCGATCAGCGGCTGAATGATGCTCTCGGGTAGGGCATCGACCATGTCTGTGTGCGTAATGCCCGGAGCAACCGCATTGACGCGAATGCCCTCCGAGGCCAGCTCGCGCGCTATGGAAAGCGTGAACCCATTCACAGCGAATTTCGTTGTGGGGTAGGCGCTTCCAGAGGGCTGGCCGTGCTTGCCCACCATGGAAGACGTGTTTACGATAGCGCCGCCTTCTCCTTGCTCTATCATGATGCGAGCCGCCGCCTGCGTACAAACGAACACGGCGTTTAAGTTAAGGTCGACCACTTTTTTAAACTCGTCGAGCGTGTAGTCAACTAAGGGCGTGCGAGAACTCACTCCTGCATTGTTGCAGAGAACGTCGAGTTTTCCGAACGTGCGCGTTACTTCTGCGAATTCGGCAGCGACGGATTCCGGGTCGGTCAGTGCGGGGGAAATCCCTATAACGCGCCCCTCTGCTTCGGGCATCTCTTGCACCAGTTTCTCCACAGCGGCGTTTGCTGTTTCCGGGCGCGATCCACAAAGGGCTACGTTAGCTCCTTCGGCGAGGAATTTCTTGACGATGGTGAATCCAATTCCGCGGGTTCCGCCAGTGACAATTGCCGTTTTTCCTTCGAGCAGCATTTAAAACCTCCTCATCCGTGTGTTTGCCAGCTGTACACACTATCTCATTTCCTCAGCGCAAGAACGCGCATAACCCTCTATCGCGTTGCCAAACGGATGACGATCGATGAACTTCGGTTGTGTGTGAGATTACGGGGATTGACTTGAAGCAGGTCTGAGTCAGGGCGTAGGTTGATCGCAGGTTGATTGCAGGAATGTTGCAAGGTGGTCTGGGTAAGCACCATCTGTTTCACCTATATCGTTCGCTTCGTTTTGCATTGCTCGTGGAGAATGCGCGAGTTGCGAAGATTTCGGTTGTAAGCGTGTGCGTTGTGGTAATATACCGTCTGCTGTGAGAGCGGCATCGGGATGTGGCTCAGCTTGGTAGAGCGCTGCGTTCGGGACGCAGAGGCCGCAGGTTCAAATCCTGTCATCCCGACCATGAGCTTTAAGGGATGTGCTTTTCAGAACATCCCTTTTTGCATACGTAGGCCGCCTTACGGGAAAGGCGGGCGGGTTACGCCGATAGGGCGTCTCGTGTGGCAAATGGAGGTTGACATGAAATTTCTGGGAATGGGCGTGCCCGAGCTTCTCATCATCCTCGTGGTGATTCTGCTCATCTTCGGGCCAAAAAACCTTCCAAAGCTCGGCAGTGCGCTTGGCAAAACCGTGAAGAATCTGCGTGAGGGCATCGGTGGCGACAAGGACGACGAGGAAGAAGTTGAAGAGGAAGTCGTCGAGGTTGTCGAAGAAGAGGAAGAAGCTCCCAAGAAGACAGTCAAGAAGACGGTTAAGAAGAAGTCTGAATAACCTCAGTTACTGCAGGCGGTGCGCGGGCGCAACGGCCGCGCACCGCCTTTCTTGTTATTGGAGGCATGTGCGCTTCCGCACAAGGGCGCTTGATGTTGGACGATATTCCACATGGTGCCGCACATTTCGATTCGCATGAAGGCTGTGCACGCTGGGCAAACGGCGTGCCTGTTTTACGTTAAGGCAGGTGTGATTGGTATGGCCGAGGGAAACTACGTTCTTACCCAAGAGGGTAAGGGCAAGCTTGAAGAAGAGCTCCATTACCTGGAAACCGAGAAGCGCGACGAGGTTGGCGAACGTATTAGGGTCGCCCGTGAGTTCGGCGATATCTCCGAGAACTCCGAGTATGACGACGCGAAGAACGAGCAGGGCATGATGGAGGCGCGCATCGCTGAGATTTCGCGTATTTTGTCTGAGGCGACGGTGGTCAACACTCCGAAGCGCTCGAGCCGCGTAAACATCGGTTCCACGGTGACTGTCGACATGGGCGGCAGGGAGCGTGTGTTTACGATCGTAGGTGCCGCCGAGAGTGACGTCGCGTCGGGTAAGATCTCCAACGAGTCGCCGGTAGGCGCGGCGCTTTTGGGCTGCAAGAAGGGCGACGAGGTAAGCGCAACCGGCCCGACTGGCCGTGAGATTACCATGACCATCCTCAAAATCGAGCACTAATTTTTGTTTCCGCCGTGCTGATGCGACGGCGGAACTGTACGTTCGCTGTGAAGGCTTGGGGCACCCCACATTGTTGCTCTAAGTTTTCATCGCGTACGACGTGCGCTTCATCAAGCTTTCACGGCAATTCGGGGCACCCTTACCCTTCTCGCTGACGTATGCGTTTGACCCATAACATTGTATGAACCATTTGCACCATGAGATAAGGATTCACATGACCGAGAACAACAAGACAGAGGTTATTGAGGACGACCCGATTGCGGTGCGCCGCGCCAAGCGCGAAGCGCTCATAGCTGCTGGTCAAAACCCTTACGGCCATGCTTTCAGCTACACGCACCACCTCGCTGACCTAACTGAGTTGTATGCCAACCTTGAAGACGGTCAGAGTACCGAGGATGAAGTGGTGGTGGCTGGTCGCATCATTGCCAAGCGCGATCAGGGTAAAATCATCTTCATGAATCTGCGCGACTCATCGGGTGACATGCAGCTGTTCTGTCGCGTTAATGCGCTGGGTGATGAAGCGTTCGCGGACATGAAAGACCTTGACATGGGCGACTGGATCGGCGTTGCGGGCACCATGATGCGCACGCGACGCGGTCAGCTTTCCATTGCGGTTGAGCGCTATGAACTGCTGAGTAAGTCGCTGCGTCCGCTGCCTGAGAAGTTTCACGGGTTAGCCGACAAAGAACTCCGTTATCGTCAGCGCTATGTGGATCTGATCATCAACCCCGAGGTGCGAGAAACTTTCGAGAAGCGCTTCAAGGTGGTTTCGGCCATTCGCCGTTACATGGAAGACCAGGGCTTTTACGAGGTTGAGACGCCGTTTCTTCATCCCATTCTGGGTGGTGCGAACGCGAAGCCCTTCGTTACACATTTCAATGCGCTTGATCGCGACTACTTTCTACGTATTGCCACCGAGCTGCCGCTGAAGCGCCTGTTGGTGGGTGGGTTCGAGAAGGTGTTCGAAATCGGCCGTCAGTTCCGAAATGAGGGCATGGATCCCTTCCATAACCCTGAGTTTACCACGATGGAGGCTTACCAGGCGTTCTCCGACCTCGATGGCATGATGGAACTCACCCAAGGTTACATTCAGGCGGCCGCCATGGCAGCCTGCGGTACGCTGCAGATTACCTATCAAGGACGAGATATCGACTTGTCGGGCAAGTGGCGTCGAGCAACTATGATCGAGCTGGCAAGCGAAGGTGCAGGAGACACGGTTGACTTCAGCCGTTCGCGTGACGAGTTGGTGGCTATTCTCGAACGCAACGGCGGGCACGCAGACAGCGCGTGGGGTAAGGGTAAGCTTATCGCTGAGATCTTCGAAGCGGTTGCCGAAGATAAGTTGGTGCAGCCGACGTTTGTGGTCGACCACCCGCTTGAAGTGAGTCCGCTCGCGAAGAAGAAGCCGGGTGCACCTGAGCTTACCGATCGTTTTGAGCTGTTTATCTGTGGGCATGAGTATGCCAACGCCTTCACTGAGCTGAATGATCCGGTCGATCAGGCCGAACGCTTCCGTGCACAGGTTGAGGCGAAGGATATGGGCGACGATGAAGCCATGGGCTACGATGAAGACTACATTCGTGCGCTCGAATATGGCATGCCTCCTGCGGGTGGTGTGGGTGTAGGCATTGATCGCTTGGTCATGTTGCTCTCCGATGCACCGAGTATTCGCGATGTGTTGCTGTTCCCTCATATGCGCGATGAAGCTCCTGCGGGTGTCAAGCTGCACTAACCACTCTGCGTCCATCAATCTTTCAATCGGCCTGCGCCTGCTTGGCGTGGGCCGATTCTTTTCGCGGGGTGTGTTGACAATGGATTGAGGATTTAACTCGCTTAGGATTCTTAACGACAATATTACCTTGGGTCAACATTGTAGAGCTCAAGGCGCATGGTATCATCGAGTTCAATCACAATGCCATTGGGGCTTTGTGTATGGGAAACAGGGATACTGGTATGCGGGGAGGAGTGTGGTCGTATGAGTCCGAAAGCTCATAAGAAGGAGAAATCGGCACCACGTCATGATTGGGGTATGGTCTTTGGCGGAGTGATGGTATTCATCGCAGGGTTTGTGCTTATGCTTTGGCCAGGGTTGACGCTGGTTTCTATTGCCACGGCGGCGGGACTTTTGCTTCTTGCTGTGGGTATTTACGATGTGATTGCGTATTTCCGTACGCGTAAGAGCGCAGGTGTATCGGGCTGGGTGATGGTTAATGCGGTGTGTGATATTATCTTAGGCCTTCTTTTCGTCACCCATCCTCTGATTACCGCTGAGGTCATACCCATGTTTATGGGAGTGTTCGTGTGTGTTTACGGTGTCTTCGCCATCGTGGCGGCGATTCGGTTGCGTAAGGTGGGCTTCGGCTGGGGGTTCATGCTGGCCAATGGTATTGTCGCCCTACTGTGTGGGCTGTCGTTTATACTGGTGCCGGAGTCGTTCGTGATTTTCCTCGGGCTGTTCTTGGCCATGCGCGGTGTAACCATGGCGGTGTTTGGCTTCATGGAGCCGCGCGCGGTGCCTTTCATTTAGGGGATCTGTGAATGCTGCGGCCCGCGCTGTGTTAAGCGGGCCGCTTGTCTAATACTTGCTATCGGGTTCGTCGGTGTGGTTGCGCTGATCGCTGGGCGGATTTGTGCCGACCATGCGATAGGTGATCGACGCGAGGAGCGGCATGAGAAACACCGTCACGGCTCCTGCTGCCACCAGTACGCCGGCCGTGCTCTGCGTCATGACTTCGGCGTTAACTGCAACCGAGGTGACGGCGACGATGAGGGGCAGAGCGGTGGTGCAGTACAGTGCCACCGTCGCGCGGTTGTGTTGCGACATGTCGCGAGTGTCCTTTCCCGTTGAAAGGGCTATGTATACTGGCAGGCAGCGGATGATTAACAACGAGACAATAAATGAAACCAGCAAAACCGGCCGTTGCGCCACCGACGTCAGGTCGATCTTCGCCCCAGATACCACGAAGAATAATGGGATCAGGAAGCCGTACGCGATACCGTCGAGCTTCGTTTCTAGGTTGTGATTTCCTTCAGGGATTACGTAGCGCAAGATAAAGCCCGCTGCGAAGGATCCCAGTACAATGTCGAGGTCGAACAGTGCTGAGAAAGCTACAAGCATCATCAGCATCAGTACAGTAAGGCGCATCATTGTTTGTGATGTGGTGTCAGCTCGTTCGGTAAGGAAGTGGTACAGCCTTGTGCCCGCGCGTTTCGATCGTGTGGGCACGATGGCCACGATCAAGCACAGTATGGCGAAGATCAGCAGGATGACGATCGTCTTCCATCCAGCGCGCGTCGACAGCAGTAACGCCATGGCGAGCACCGGACCGAGCTCGCCCCAGGTTCCGTATGCCAGCACCGATTCTCCCAATCGAGTTCCCATAAGTCCGCGTTCTTTTAAAATAGGCAACAGCGTTCCAAGCGCCGTGGTGGTGAGCGCAACGGTGAGTGCCACTACTTCCAGGTCGCTGGGGAATTCAAAGGCAAGGCTTAGTATCACGTAAGCTACAACAAAAGAGATTGCCCAGGTAGCGAGTCCGCGCTTGCCTTGGGAACCCATGAGGCTCTTCGGGTTTATTTCATAACCTGCCAACAGGAACAGAAATGCGAGGCCTAATTCGGACAGCAATGACACGGAATCGGTGAGCCAGATGACGTTTGCACCGTGTGGTCCCAGTAAGGCTCCGGCGAGCAGCAGCATTACCGTTTCGGGAACGAGCTTTCGAGGTATCACGTTCGCCACGATGGGGCAGAGGGCCGATACAAGCGCGATAATGGTAAGCGAAATGAGGTCGGCAGTCATGGTCGCGATCTCCGTTCGGTTGAGGCTGGTCAGGGTGGTTTACCAGGTTTAGCCGGTAACGTAGCACTATACCGTAACGCACGATACGAACGTGGCTCGGTATCGTCTTTCAAGAAAAAGAGGAAGGCGCGATCGAACTCGTATTCGGTCGCGCCTTCGATAAATCGTTACAACCAAGCATCAACGACATGACACCTTGACGCCACGACGTCGGTTTTCGTTGCGTGCCTTACGCCTTTGCGGTGCTTGCGTCGGTATCGTCCAGCTTGATGTCCTTTACGCTCACACCAACGAACTTCTTCATCACTACGAGCGTGCCCAGTGTGAGAACCACACCCAATGGCAGGCAGATAAAGGCATTCTGTACGAAACCGGCAATGACGAACATCACAAACGACACTACCGCCATGGTGATGACGTAGGGCAACTGCGTTGAAACGTGATCAACATGCAGCATGTTTGCGCCCGCCGATGCCATGACCGTGGTGTCAGAAATAGGCGAGCAGTGGTCGCCTGCAACTGCGCCAGCCAGGCAAGCGGAGATGCCGATGATGAGCAGCGTGGGATCGCTTGCAAAGATGGGCATGACGATAGGAATCAGGATACCGAAGGTTCCCCAGCTCGTGCCCGTGGAGAAGCCAAGGAACACGGCGACCAGGAAGATCACGGCGGGTAGCAGGTTGAATAGGCCCGGAGCCGCGCCTTCCATGAGTCCGGCCACGAACACGTCGGCACCCAGAAGGCCCGTCATGTTCTTCAGTGACACGGCAAAGGTAAGCACCAAGATGGCGGGCACCATGGCATTAAAGCCCGAGACGAACGACTCAGATGACTCGCGCAGTGTGAGCAAGCGGCGTGCCAGGAAATACAGGAAAGTGAACACGACAGCAATGAGCGAACCCCACGGAAGTGCCACGAAGGCGTCGGTGTTGCCGAAGGCTCCGATCACATCACCCGCAGCATCGCCGCCGAAGAAGCCGCCTACATACAGCATACCGCCGACGCAGCAGATAATGAGCACGAGGATGGGTACGAGCATGTCCCACAGGCTTGCCTTGCTGTTCTCGACGGCCGGCTCATCATCAAGTGCACCCAGGTTACCATTCTTGTACGCTTCAAGTTCGGCCTTCGCCATAGGGCCGTAGTCGAAGTTCAGGAAGATAAGCCCGACAACAAATACGATCATCAGCAACGAGTAGAAGTTGAAGGGGATGGCGTTAATGAACAGCTCGATGCCGTTTACGTTCAGGTCGGATGCCACGCCAGAGACAGCGGCGGCCCACGATGACACCGGAGCAATCATGCAGATGGGAGCAGCAGTGGCATCGATGATGAAGGCCAGCTTTGCGCGCGAAACATTCTTAGAGTCCGTGAGCGGGCGCATGACCGAACCAACGGTGAGGCAGTTGAAGTAGTCGTCCACGAAGATGAGCACGCCCAGTACGAACGAGGCGAACTGCGTTCCCACACGCGAGGTTACGTGCGCGGCGGCCCACTTGCCGAACGCTGCGGCGCCGCCCGCTTTGTTTACAAGGGCGACCATCATGCCAAGCATTACCAGGAAGATGAAGATGCCGGCGTTGTCGGCGACGGCGGGTATCATGCCGTCGTTGATGATGGCATCAAGGGTGGCAACTGGATTGAATCCGGCTACTAACAGCGCGCCCATGAGAATGCCGACGAACAGCGACACGTACACTTCTTTGGTTGCCAAGGCCAAAACGATGGCAACCAGCGCCGGAACCAATGCCCAGGCAGTGTTGACGAATTCCACGTCAATTCCTTTCCGCGGCGAGCCTGGACATGGCAGGGCGCGGTTGGAAAAACGGCGCGCAGCCATGGCAGCTCTCCGCATTTCGCGACAGTGCGCAGCATGTTCTGCTGCGCCCCAGGATTCGGTTGGCTCGGGGGCCTTTTGTCCGATCCTTCGGCGATGCTCCCTTTCGCCCCCGCGCCACCCGAGCGCTCAAGGTGGGGGTTACTGATGGACACCGCGCCTCTACCATGATTACAACGGACATATGGTAGCAGATTATTCGGCGGATGTGTATGGTTTGGTGGATAGGTACGGCGTTTTGACCGGTTGCACGGTGTGTACAGTGCACATCCGGCCATTTGGTGCGTTTCCGCTTGACGTTGCCGAATTGTAATGCCGTTGCTGCATTCTCTTTCAAAGGATATGACCAACCTGTCGCCGTGCAAAACAAGCGAAGTGGTACGATATGCGCGATGTGCACAAGCGGTCAAACAAGGGTGTACCATGTCGTGCGAAGCCAAGGCAAACACGTCGGTACCCGCAATCGCGTGAGAAAGAAGAGGTAGCATGTCATTCGAGAAATTCACGGATAAGGCACGCAAGGTACTCGTGCTTGCTCAGGATGAGGCGCGTAGCCTTCATCAGCCATATGTGGGAACCGAGCATTTGCTGCTTGGCCTTATTCAGGAAAAAGACGGGCTTGCCGCCCAGGCGCTCGACCGTTTAGGCGTCAAGCGTGACGCAGTGGTGCAAGCCATCCGTCAGGTGGTGACCATTGATGAAGAGACCGATGTGTCGGGGCACTTGTCGTTCACCCCACGTGTGAAGCGCGTCATGGAAAACTCGCTGCGCGAGGCCATGCAAATGGGACAATCCTACATATCCACCGAGCATCTGCTGCTGGGTATTGTGCGTGAAGGTGAAGGCACGGCGCTTGACGTGCTCGGCCGATTGGGCGTGTCGGGCACTGATATTCGTGGTGCGCTGAACGACCTGGTAGGACAAAGCCCGGTGTATGCCGGACGCAATCCCTTCGACGGTGCTGCCTCATCTGACAGTATGCTGAAGGAGTTCGGCACCGACTTAACGGCGAAGGCGCGTGAGGGTAAGCTTGACCCCGTTATCGGGCGCGCCGGCGAGATTGAGCGCGTTATGCAGGTGCTCTCCCGTCGTCAGAAGAACAATCCGCTACTCATCGGCGAGCCCGGTGTGGGCAAGACTGCCGTGGCCGAGGGCTTAGCGCAACTGATCGTGTCGAATCAGGTGCCCGACATTCTGCGCGGCAAACGCCTGTTTACGCTGGACGTGAGTGCTCTTGTTGCGGGAAGTAAATATCGTGGCGAATTCGAAGAGCGCCTGAAGAAGTGCATTAAAGAAGTCATGGATGCGGGCGACATTATCCTGTTTATCGATGAGATGCATACGCTCATCGGTGCGGGTTCGGCCGAGGGTTCCATTGATGCCGCCGCTATTTTAAAGCCGCCACTTTCGCGCGGTGACATTCAGGTAATTGGTGCCACCACGATAGAAGAGTACCGAAAACACCTTGAGAAAGACTCTGCGCTCGAACGACGCTTCCAGCCTATTACTGTTGGTGAGCCCAACGAAGAGCAAGCACTGCGCATCATGGAGGGTCTGCGCGATCGCTACGAGGCGCATCATCAGGTGCACTTCACTGACGAGGCTCTGCAGGCGGCGGTGCAGCTGTCGAGCCGCTATATTCAGGATCGCTTTTTGCCCGACAAAGCTATCGATGTGCTTGACGAGGCGGGCGCGCGCATGCGCATTCGCAACATGACACTTCCGCCCGAGCTGCGCGAACTCGATGAGAGTTTGCGCACGTGCCGCGCCGCCAAGGATGAAGCCATTGCCTCGCAGGATTTTGAGCGAGCCGCCCAGCTGCGCGACGAGGAATCCGATCTTAAAGCACGTCGCGAAGAGGCAGAGAAGCGCTGGGAGGAAGATTCCGCGAAATCGGTGCATCAGGTGACAGTTGAAGACATCGCCGATGTGGTGTCTATGACTACAGGTGTGCCGGTGAGTAATCTCACCGAAGCCGAAACCGAAAAGCTGCTGCGCATGGAAGGCGTGCTGCATGAACGCGTGATCGGCCAGGACGAAGCTGTTACGGCGCTGTCGAAAGCCATTCGTCGTTCGCGCAGCGGGCTCAAAGATCCGAAACGCCCCGCAGGTTCGTTTATCTTCTTGGGGCCGTCGGGCGTGGGTAAAACCGAGCTTTCTAAGGCGCTTGCCGAGTTCCTCTTCAATTCAGAAGATGCGCTTCTATCGTTTGATATGTCCGAGTACATGGAGAAGCATAGTGTGAGCCGTCTGGTAGGCAGTCCTCCGGGCTACGTGGGCTTTGACGAAGGTGGTCAGCTGACCAAGGCGGTGCGGCAGCGCCCGTATTCGGTAGTACTGTTCGATGAGATCGAAAAGGCGCATCCCGACGTATTCAACATCCTGTTGCAGATTCTAGAAGAAGGGCGGCTCACCGATTCCCAGGGCCGCAGCGTCGACTTCCGCAACACGGTTATCATCATGACGTCGAATGTGGGCGCGCGCGAGATCGCGCAACCGTCGACCCTGGGCTTTTCTGCCGACGGCGATACGGGGCTTTCCGATAAGGAAATTAAGAGTCGCGTGATGACCGAGGTAAAGAAGCTCTTCCGGCCTGAGTTCTTAAACCGCATTGATGAGATTATCGTGTTCAAGAGTTTGACGGCCGAAGAAATCGGTCAGATCGTAAACCTGATGGTGGGCGATCTACGTGAACGTCTGATCGCGCAGAACATGACCATCAACCTGACCGATGCCGCCTGTCATTTGGTTGCCAAGGAAGGCACCGACACTGCTTATGGTGCTCGTCCTCTGCGTCGCGCTATTCAGCGTCTTATCGAGGATCCTCTGTCGGAAGAAATTCTCGAGGGCAGATGGTCAAGCGGTTCGGTTATCGTTGCCGATGTAGACGAGTCGGGCGAGAAACTCGCGTTTTCAGCGGGCGAGGGGAGTATTCCCGCGCCGCGCAAGCATGACAGCATTGCTCGCGAAGCCGAGCTGTTGCTGACCGGGTATGATTTAGGACATGCGTCGTCGTCGGGTGGCGGTGCAGCCAGCGGTGGGGCCGCAGATTAACGAACGAAACGGTGCGCCGCGCATAGGGGGTGTCTCCCGTGTGCGGCGTGCTTGTGAGATAAGGGGAAATAACGGAAGGTGGGCGCCATGGAAAAGACGATGGATCCTGTGTACTCATCGGAGGTGCTGTCGGCGCCTGAGCTTTTGCTGAGCGATTTGAACTTCGATTTGCTTGCGCAATCGCTTCATGGCGTGTGTGGCGAGGTTGATAAGAATCCGAAAACCGCTGCTGTTATTCTTGCGGGTGGTACCGGCGAGCGCTTTGGCCGCGAGGGCGGAAAGCAGCTTGTTGAAATTGCGGGCAAGCCTATTCTTACCTGGTCGGCTGAAGCGTTTGATGCCGTGGGTGACGTGGGTCTTATCGTTATCGTGTGCCCCGAAGAGCGCCAGTCCGAGTATTTGGCGCGTGCTGTTGACCCCTTCCCGTTCGTTACGCCTATTGTTATGGCTCCATCGGGTCCGAGCAGGCAGGAATCGGCATTTTCGGGGCTTGAATACGTGCCCGAGGAATACGAGTACGTGGTCATGCACGATGGTGCTCGGCCGCTTATATCGCCTGACCGCATTAAGCACACCATCAACACGCTTAAGGGAAACATCGACGCCGACGGCGTTATTGTTGCGCATCCTTCCATCGATACGCTTAAAGTGGTGGAAAACGGCGTGATTATGGGAACGCCTGATAGGCGTGTGTTTTGGAATGCGCAGACGCCGCAGGTATTTCGAGCCAGCATTTACCGAAGGGCTCATGCATCGGCGTTGTCTGACGGATTTGTGGGAACCGATGATTCGTCGCTCATTGAGCGGCTTGGCGGGCGCGTTCTTGTGGTGGAGGGCAAGCGTGACAATATTAAGCTTACGGTGCCGGAAGACTACCTCATGTTGGCCGCTGCGGTCCGCACGGCGATTCTGAAGAGCAACGAGCAGATGAAATGATATCCTGTACGACAATGCCTTCGTTAGGTGAGGGCAAACGTAGGATGAAACGGATGGGATGATGGAAGATTTCTCCAGATTGCGCATAGGTCAGGGCATGGATGTGCATGCCTTCGCCGAAGGGCGCCGTCTCGTCCTTGGCGGGGTTGATATCCCGCATAGCCGTGGGCTTATGGGACATTCCGACGCCGATGTGCTTACCCATGCTATAGCTGACGCACTGCTTGGTGGTGTGCGCGGCGGCGACATCGGCAAGCTCTTTCCTGACACCGATCCTGCTTATAAGGATGCTGATTCATGCAAGTTGCTCGCTTCTGTGGCGCAGTTCGTACGCGAGCAAGGCTACGAGATTTTAGACGTTGACAGCGTTATTGCTGCCCAAGCGCCGAAGTTGTCTCCGTATCGCGAGCAGATGCGGAAGAATTTGGCTGGCGCTTTAGGCATTTCGATCGACAATGTGGGCGTGAAAGCGACAACCACCGAACATCTGGGGTTCGAGGGCCGCGAAGAGGGCATCTCGGCCACCGCGGTGTGTATGTTGCTCCGCTGTCAGACAGGGCGGCGGAGCTAACCGGTGCCGCGGAAACCTGCGGCATTTTGGGTGTGCTGTCTGCGCGTTGCGCGTAGGTAGCAACAACGTTACGCACCGATGCAGATAGGATTCTCATGAACATATTTAAGATCATCCGCGAGGATGTGCAGGCGGTTAAAGACCGCGACCCCGCAGCTCAAAGCTCGTTTGTCATCTGGCTCACCTATCCGGGTTTGCACGCCCGCTGGTCACATGTGATTGAACACTGGTTGTGGAACAAGGGGCTCAAAAGCCTTGCGCGAATATCGTCACAGTTCACGCGTTTCATGACAGGTGTTGAAATTCATCCGGGCGCGGAAATTGGTCGACGCTTCTTCATCGACCATGCCATGGGTGTGATCATTGGCGAAACCACCATTATCGGCGATGATTGCACGCTGTACCAGGGTGTCACGCTTGGCGGCACGGGGAAGGAGTGCGGAAAGCGCCATCCGACATTGGGCAACAACGTGATGGTGGGCGTTGGTGCGGCGGTGTTGGGTAACATCCGCATCGGCGACAACTCGAAGGTGGGCGGCGGTGCTGTGGTGGTGCGCGATGTTCCGGAAAACTGCACGGTTGTGGGCATTCCGGGGCATATCGTTATGCGTGATGGCAAGCATGTTGCTGCAGAACAGGACGACGCGAAACTGCGCCACGAGAATCTGCCCGACCCCATGGAAGAACGATCTGATCGCAACCGTAAGGCTATTGCTGATCTTCAAGAGCGCGTAAGCCAGCTTGAAGCGCTGCTCGCGCGAACGGCGGCGGAGGGTACGGTGAAAGATACGAATGAGGCTGAAAGGTAGGGCCATGTTGAAGTTGTACAACACCCAGACGAGGACGAAAGTCGATTTCGAGCCACGTGAGGCGGGGAAGGTGCACATGTACGTGTGCGGCCCGACGGTGTATAACTATATTCATGTAGGCAACGCACGGACGTTTATCAGCTTCGATATCATTCGGCGCTATCTTATGTGGCGCGGGTTCGATGTGACGTTCGTGCAAAACGTCACCGATGTTGATGACAAGATCATTGCAAAGGCGAACCAAGAAGGGCGAAGCGCCGCTGAGGTGGCGCGTGAATACACTGACGCCTTTATCGCCGATATGCGGCGTGCTGGCGTGCTCGACCCTGACATTCGCCCACGAGCGACCGAAGAAATCCCCGAGATGATCAAGCTTGTGCAGCGTCTTATCGACAGTGGGCGCGCCTATGAGGTTGAGGGCGACGTGTACTTTAGCGTGCGGAGCTTCCCCGAATACGGCAAGCTTTCGGGACGCAATGTTGACGAAATGGAAGGGGGGCACCGCGACTTGCGCGCCGACGGCCAGGGTCTTGCCGACCGCAAGCGCGACCCGCTCGACTTCGCGTTATGGAAGGCTGCCAAACCAGGTGAGCCGTCGTGGGAAAGCCCGTGGGGGCAGGGGCGTCCGGGATGGCACATCGAGTGCTCGGCTATGTCGCATAAGTACTTGGGGCTTCCGCTTGACATTCATGGTGGTGGCGCCGATCTGGTGTTCCCGCATCACGAGAACGAGGTGGCCCAGAGCGAAGCTGCGTATAGTTGCACGTTTGCACGCTATTGGATGCATGCGGGCATGCTTCAAATAGCCAATGCGGAAACAGGCGAAGCCGAGAAGATGAGCAAGTCGCTGAATAACTTCCTGCTGCTGCGCGACGCACTGGACATTGTGCGGCCCGAGGCGCTGCGCATGCTTATGCTGCAAACTCACTACCGCAGCCCGCTGGTGTTCGGGGATGCGCGTCTGGCTGAAGCCGATGCGGCGCTTGCTCGCATCGAGAATGCGGTGCGCAATGTTGATTGGCAGCTCGATCACACTTCCGATGATTCCGATGTGTCATCTGTTATCGACGCTGAGGCGCTGGATGTGGCGTGCGTGCAGGCAAAGCGTGCGTTTACCGAGGCAATGGATGACGATTTCAATGCTCCTGAGGCGTTGGGTGCGGTGTTCACGTTGGTGAGCGACATGAATTCGGCTATTGCTGACAAGACCGTGTCGGCGTGCGATGTGGCTGTGGTGCGCTCTGTGCGCGATGTGGTGGTTGAGCTCATGGGTGTGTTCGGTATCGATGTGGCTGCTGCGCAAGACGCTGCGGCTGGCGATGGGTATCCCGCCGAGGTGATTGCGCTTGCCGCCGACCTTGCAGGGTATACGGGAGACAGCGCTTCTGAAGCGGTTCAAGCGTTGCTTGCCGCTCGAACCGAGGCGCGTGCGGCGAAGAATTGGGCTGTTGCTGATCAGGTACGTGATGGTATGAAGGCGCTGGGCCTCGTGATCGAAGACACGCCGCAGGGTCCACGGGTGTCGATGGCGTAAAAGATACGCTATCTTCGAATAGCACCAGCACCGTCTGGGAAGATGACACCATTCGAACAGGTTCGTGTTTCCCTAGGTCGGATGAGGTTAAGGAAACAGTGCCTCATCCGACCTTTTACTTCACGCTCTTTCCACTGATCGGACGTGTTCGTAACGTTAGCGCTCATTAATTTCCGCTAACCTTTTCGTCTCCCAGCCATGTCTCTATGCACCTCATCAGGTGGTCGATTTCCAACGGCTTGGTAAGGTGCTCATTCATACCGGCAGCCTTACTGCGCTGAATGTCCTCCGAAAAAGCATCCGCGGTCAAGGCAATGATCGGAATTTCGGTAGCATCCGTACGGGGTAGCTTTCTGATGGCCCGAGTGGCCTCATACCCGTTCATGATCGGCATCTGGATATCCATGAGGATCATGTCATAGTAGTTCTCGCCCGATACTTCGAACTTTTTCAGGGCCTCCTGTCCGTTTTTCGCGCTCTCAACCGTCACGCCTGTCTCACCGATGATATCTTCCGCGATTTCTCGGCTCAGCACATTATCCTCGACCAGGAGAATCCTCTTTCCTTCCAGCTTCATGTCCGCGAACGAGGACTCCTTCGTAAGCTCCTTAGCGCCATCGTCGTCCATGATCTGATTAAATAGATATACTAGACGGGACTTAAACAGCGGTTTGGAAATGAACCCGTTAACACCTGCACGGCGCGCTTCTTCCTCTACGGCACTCCAATCATAGGCCGAGAGAATAATGATCGGCACATCAGCTCCAACATCTTTGCGGATCGCCCGTGCTGTTTCGATGCCGTCCATTCCCGGCATCTGCCAGTCTAAAATCACGGCAAAATAATCCTGATTTCTTCGGTGACGCTCACCTACCCGCTGCACGGCCTCCCTTCCACTCAGAGCATATTCGCTCTTCATGCCGATGTTCTCAAGGATTAGGCAAGACGTCTCGACGGCGTTTTTATCATCATCCACCACCAGCACCGGCAAGTCCGCGAACTTCTCCGTGTCAGGCGCCTGCGTCTCCACAAGCTTAAGGATCAGCGTTACAACAAATGTCGTGCCTTTGCCCAGCTCGCTCTCCACCGCGATATCGCCGTTCATCCTGCGGGCAATATTCCTCGCGATGGCCATTCCAAGCCCCGTGCCCTCGACCTTGCTTACCCTGGAGTCTTCCGCGCGGCTGAAGGGTTCGAACAGCTTCTCTAGAAACTCCTTGCTCATACCGATTCCATTGTCACGGAAAACAAATTCATAGCAGCCGTAGCCATAGGTATTGAACGGCTTCTCATTGATTTCCATTTCAATAGTTCCGCCCGGATTCGTGTACTTCGCTGCGTTTCCCAATATATTCATGAAAATCTGCTGCAGTCTCATGGTGTCGCCGATTACGCGCTCGTGCTCCACGTTCGCAATATGCACGTCAAAGTGATGTTTTCTTTCCTGCATGGAGGGCCGAATCATGGTGACCAGGCTTCCAATCAGATCAGAGAGATTAACCTCCTCCTCCATCAGATCGATTTTCCCGGATTCAATCTTGCTCATATCAAGAACTTCATTGATCAGCGAGAGAAGGTGCCGGCTGGAGATTGTGATCTTTTTCAGACAATCTTCAACACGCTCAGTGTCTTCCAGATGCTTTCCCGCGATGGCCGTCATTCCGACAATAGCGTTCATGGGTGTTCTGATGTCATGGCTCATTCTCGACATGAAATCGCTTTTGGCCGCGTTGGCGTAGTTGGCGGCGTCGCAGGCTTCTCTCAGCGCCTGCTGCTCACGTTCCTCCCGCAGCTTGCTCTCCGTCACATCCTGCGCCGCATACAGCGCCCGCTTTGGCCTGCCATCGTCTGTGGTCTCAGCCAATACGATACTGGCGCGAATCCATGCCCTGCGGTTGTTTTGATCGGGCAGCATGCGGTATTCGAAGGCAACCACCGGATGCTCCACACTTAAGGTATTCAGCAGTCTGTAGTAACTGACATATTCCAGATATTCCTCCCTGTCATCGACAGAGACAAAGTTCTGGGCATAAAGATTGATCGCCTGGGTGTAGTTCCTCTCATCGCCTAAAACGCGGCTGACCACGTCCTTCTGTCTGACGGGTCTGAGGGTCTCATTTTCAAGGTTGATATAATAGGTGGCGAAGAACATGCTGCTCAGGCTGTTGATAATAGAGGCCTTTTCGATGGACTCCCGGTAGGTCTGCTCCTCTGCAAGCTTTTCCGCCGTAATATCCCGTCCCAATACGTTGACCAGGGTCTTCTCCCCTTGACGGATGTAGAGCACGTGTTCCTCGGTCCACAGCGGAGATTCCCCCCGGTGTCTGTACTGGCACACATCCTCCCGAAAATCCTGCACCGTTTCAGCGTTCTTTCGGATATTCTCAAGGAACAACGTCTTTTCGAACACTCTTCTGTCCGCCTCTACGACCGTTTCCTTATAGGCCTTTTTGACATAATAATCATAGTCGCCCTCTGCGCGCCTGCCAGCAACGCCCTGCCGCAGATAGAACCTCTCGCAGATTCCGGTTTCCAGATCGATGGTGCTCAATATGCTGTACCTGGATCGGATAATGGCTGCCATTCTTTGGTCGTTGCGCCTTTGCTCCATGTCTCTTTTCGTCTGCTCGTCCACATCCTGAAAAGTCAGAATAGCGTAGCCGCTTTGTTTTTTGTTTTCTTTCAGATAGGCCGATATGGAGATATATCGCCAGGTGCCATACAAAAACACCCGACACAGAATGGTCTTTTTCTTCTCTCCGTTCTCCCACGCCGTTCTCATGGACTCCAGGGAGAGCTGGGTATACACCCTCTCCCGATCCTCAGAGGCTATGTAGCCGGCGCCGATACCCTGAAACGTGTTGTCCCAGAGGGAGTTTTCCGTGTCCACGTTCTGTCTGATCTTTTCTGTGGCCTGCACAATGTTTACGCGGCCTGTTTGTAGGTCTACGACATAAATCGCAAAGTTCGTCTCTCCCAGCGCGTTGATGATCTCCTGGTTGCGGATATTGACCTCTTCTCTTGCAAGCCCTTCCCTGAAGGCGTCGTGGATATCCTTCAGGCAGATCATGACCTTCTGGTTGTCGTCGGTATAATCAAAATCCGGAACGACCTCCAGATGGTGCCATCGGTAGGTGTCTCCATATTTTCGGCGATAGATACAGCTCAGCTTTTTTACACCCTTTTTCAATTCGGCTTTCGCGTGGTCGAAGCGGACGAAGCTCTCGTATCGCTCGATATCCTCTTCATAGACATAGCCGCATTGGGAAACGCCCAGGAACCAGTCGGAGAGAGAGGTCATGTGTCCGCGCAGCTCCTGCATCTCTTCCTCGTCAGCTTTCACGATCATGTAGCTGTCCGTCGTCAAATTCCCCCGCAAGACCTTGTGATAAATGTGATTGGCCACCTCCGCGTAGGGCGTGACGGCAATCACAAACGCCGGAACCTCTTCTTCCCAGAGAATGCGGGTGGCCGCAATCTCTACAACCTCACCAAAGGGATCACCATAATTTACCGAGCGAGCTTCGTTTTTATCTCCCATATACAGCAGCGGGCAGTTGTCGCAGGCGCCCTCCCACAATTCATGGCAGACCATGCCATTCTCAATGGTCGGCGCAATCTCTCTGACCCGCTTGTTGTAGTATAAAATCTTATGATTATCCTCCCTGATGACATAAACCGCCGTCATCTGAAGTGAATCCAGGATCAGTTCGTATTCCCGTGTTGCCATGTAGGTGCCCCCGCATTTATCATAGGTTTAGAGCGTTGAAGCTTCTTCTGCAAAGCCTCCGTCATTGTATCAAACGCGTCTTTTTTTCGGTTTCGAATTCCGTTACTGCTGTATTTTTCAATTCAATTATCGACCCCCCCGACATGAACTCGACGGCGAACCCGAGCGCATTGCCAGCCGCACCGTCCACAAGACAGCCTTGGAACTTGCTGAGGGAGCGCTCCCTCTTCTTGCGCTCGCACATAACCTCCACCATCTCGGCGTCATCCTTCGCTTTATAGAAGTCCCCAAGCAGCGTTTGTTTCAAATTGGATAGAATGGCAAGTATTCGAGAATCTTCTCCGGTTTTACAGGGGAAGCTAAGAGGAAAGGCGGCCTTTGATGCCTGGTTCTTACGAATACGAGCTTGTTCGAATAGATGATTATTTGGCGGCGTGAGCACTCTTTGCTTGTCATTGACTGTACATACGTTATTATATACTTGTCAGTGCGCAGAAGGAGGACATTGTGGCTGCCGCAACGTTAACCATGAGAATAGACAGCGATCTGAAGCGTGACGCCTCGGCGGTTGCCGAATACTACGGCTTCGATCTTTCTGGAGTCACCAGGGCGTTTTACAAGCAGATGGTTCGCGATCACGCCATTCCGCTTGATCTTGGCTATTCGAATGAAATACCCAATGAGGAAACGCTCGCTGCCATGAAGGAGGCAGAAGAGATCATCGCAAAAGGGGGCACTGGTCATAGCTTCAATTCTGCGGAAGAAATGTTTGCGTTTCTCGAAAGCGAGATAGACGAGTGAGCACGCTTGAGATTGAACCTCTTCCGTCATTTGCTCGCGACATCAAGCGACTATTGAAAAGACATGCTGACATTGCGAAGCTGAATACAGTTATAAACCTGATAGCAAAGAATACTCCCAAAGCTCATGTCTGGAGAAATCGACGTGTCACAAGTCGAGGCGCAGTTCTAAAGCCCTTCGTAGTGTGACCACATACGAACGACCTTTATCGTGCCGTCGAACCGCTGCCCATCCTCTTCGATGGTTTCAGGAATCACCTGGTAGACAAATCGATGTTGTAAGTTGATACGCCGGGAGTATAGGCCACTAAGGTTGCCAACGAGAGCCTCGTATGAAGGCGGGTTTTGAAACGGATCACGCCGGACTATTTCAATGAGTTGCTTTGCTTTCTTGTCGAGACCGACCGCCTTCAGCCTTTTCGCATCTTTGGCCGCCTGCTTAGTGAACTTCACGTGGTACATAACTACCACTCAAGTTCATCTTCGGTCAGGCAATCGTCGAGACTGGTTACCAGTCCTTCCTGCAAAGACTCGCTCATTCCGGGAATGCTTGCAAGGTAGAGCGTTTCCTCGATAGCCGCCCAATCGTCCTCTCCAATGAGTACAGCGCCTTTCCCCTTGCTATTGGTGATGGTGATGGGCGCACAGTTGGCATTGACCTGGGCGATGGTCTGATACATGTTCTGCCGAAACGCCGTTGCCGTAATGGAGGTCATGGTGGGCTCCTTCCTGAATTCTTGATTCCCACCATAACGTACGCTATAACGTACGTCAAGAGCACTTGCTCAAGTAAGTGCTATCACGCCGCCAAATAATCATTTGTGCGATTGTTTCTGGATGCTGGAATTAAACTTGAGTGCGGCGAATCGATCTAAGCATGAAGATCCGCCATCAGATCCTCTATCGAGCTGAAGCTTTCACCCTCGCCCGTAAGTGCCTGCTGTCGAGCTTCCAGGTTAGCAAGCCTAACCTCGTTCTCTCGAAAAGCGCGGTAATCATGGGCATTTACGATGAAATAGGCAGGTTCGCTATTTCTGAGTACCGTTACGGGTACACCATCCGCCACCTTTGCGAACTCGCGACTTGCGCCTCCGCGGCCAAACTTGCTGATAGGGACCATGGTATCGAGAGGGATTGTTACGGTCATTAGTAAAGCACCACCTTAATAGCATGTATATTTACATGCTATTATAAGCAGCGTATTAACCAAGTCAAGTTGTGTGGCTGCTTGCTGCTGAGTGTCGTCCCCCGGTCTTTTCCTCGTTGCGTATCGCATGGCGAGCTTCGATCGGCTATCATATTTCACTGTGAGCATGAGCGAAAGCTCACAGCAGAGCAGGAGAGTGCTGGAGGTGTCGCATTCGATGCTGAGTTTCTACACAGTTATCGTTTCGGAAGTCGTGCTTCTCATGGCGCTGCTTGCGTTCATGGCGAACACGAACGACATGTTCTCTAAGGACAAGAAAGGTCAGTTCCTACTTCTTTTCTCCAGCGTTATCTTAGGTATTCTCGCGGAATGGTCGGGAAGTGTGGCTGGTACCTTCGGTGGGGAATACCGCGAAGTTATCGTATGGACGAAGATGGTTGAGCTCACGGTGACGCCCGTTGTCCCGTTCATGTGCGCTGCGGCTTTGCAACCAGCGGCTCACGCGCCTGCGCGAAACTGGTGGTTCCCTGGCATTCTTATTGTTCACACTGCCTTAGAGGTTTTATCTGCCTTCGGAGGCTTTATCTACTACGTGGACGCCGACGGTGTGTTTCGCCACGGCCCGCTTTATTGGATCTACCTAATAACCTATTTGGGCGGTGCTATTTACGTGCTGTGGATTGGGTATCGCGTCAGCCGTCAGTATCAGGGAAAGAACAAGGTGATGCTCATCCTGATGCTAGGCTTTTTGTTGTTTGGCGTTGCCGCGAATCAGGTGGACAAGAGTGTCAAGTCTGCGTGGCTTACGGTTGCGATCATCGTTACGCTGCTCTACATTTTTTACAACGATATGCTTCAGCGCGTCGACGTGAAAACAATGTTGCTCAACCGTACCAGCTGCGAGAACCTGTTGGCCCGGCTGCGTAAGCCCGCAACAATCCTGCTGCTCGATATCGACTCCTTCAGAGCCGTCAACGAAGAGCGCGGGCGTGCTTACGGAGATCAGTGTCTTCAGGTGGTTGGCAACACGATCCGAAAGGTCTACGGGCAACACGGTAAGTGTGGCCGCATTAACGATGATGAGTTCTGTGTGATCCTCGATGCAGATAAGGACGCTACGACTACGCTTAATGAACAATTCCTCGCAGCTCTGAACGCACGTCGTGAGGAAGATCCGCGACTTCCGCACGTTTCTTTAGGATACGCTCGCTTCGACCCCGCTCGTGAAAGCGTACACGATGCTGAGCAGGCAGCGGCCTCTACTTTGCATTACAATAAGGAGCGCAACAAGATTAAGCACGGCCCCATTCCGCATGCCGCATCGCAAGAGAGTACGGCATCTCCCGCTCTAGCGCTTGCGGCAAGCCAGGAGTCGGCTTTGGAGGTGTTGGATACAAGCGAGTTGGAAGACCGTGCTTTTATCGCTTACGCAAGCACCTCAAAGCGCAGCTACCTTTATCTTTTCAATATGAGCACGGGGGTGTCCCGCTGGTCGCCAACTGCGGTAAGTTACTTTGACTTGCCGGGTGAGTATATGTACCAAGCAAACGACATTTGGGAATCTCGCATTCATCCGCAAGATCGGCAAATGTTCCACGATGACATCGAGAAAATTATAACTGGGCGCAAGCAGGTACACGAGCTTGAGTACCGGGTGAAGAACCGCTTGGGGGAATACGTCGTCTGCACGTGCCGGGGTGTGGTGCTCAAAGGTGATGGCATAAAGCCCGACTTGTTTGCTGGTACGATCGTCAACCACGGCATCATTGATGAGGTAGATCCCGTCACTAGCTTGCATGTGAATGCGGAGTTCGCCAAAAGCATTCACCGGCTGATCGAAGAGCGAACCCGCGCTTGTGTGGTCAAAGTGGGAATCGAGCATTTCCGGCACATCAACGCCATGTACGGGCAAGAAGGTGGAAATCAGGTCCTGCGGCTCTTCGGCATTGAGCTTCGCGATCTTGTTGCGGGTAAGGGGCAGGTGTTTCGCCTAGAGGGCGCGAAGTTCGCTTTCTACTTATACGATGCCGACCAAGATGAAACGCGCAAGCTCTTCCACCAGCTTCGTCACGTGGCGGAAAGCGACATTCAAATCAACGACCTGCGGATTCCGTTGCGGATATATGGCGGTGCCGTGCGGTTAGACCCCCAGCATCCCCGCAATGAGCACGTTGTGCGGAGCAGCCTCATCTACGCCATGGAGCAGTCGCTGGAAAACTATCGCAATGAGCTGGTTTTTAGCGAAGACATCAAGCAGATTATCAATGCCGAGAACATTCAGCTGCATGCAGAAATACACCGGAGTGCTGTGGAGGGCTGTCGGAACTTCTTTGTGTGCTACCAGCCTATTGTGTCTTTTGCAACTGGGAAGGTGATTGGTGCGGAAGCGCTGCTGCGCTGGAAGCAGGAACCGTACGGCGTCGTGTCGCCGGACAGCTTCATCCCGTGGCTCGAGAACAACCCTGCCTTTATCCCGGTAGGGAACTGGATTCTCCGTCAGGCAATACGAGAAACCGAGCCTTTGCGCCAAGTTAATTCGGATTTTATTCTGAACGTGAACATCGCGGACACCCAACTAAAACATGATGGCTTCAGGGAAGACGTCCTTAATACCCTAGCGGACGAGGGATGTGCACCTGAACGCCTTTGCCTGGAACTCACGGAGCGATGCCGGCGTTTGGACCCGGCTTTCCTTGAAGACGAGCTACGATTCTTCCGTTCCCGTGGCGTTTCCATTGCTCTTGATGATTTTGGAACGGGTATGTCATCTTTGGCGCTGCTGCTTCAGCTTCCCGTTGATGAACTAAAGGTTGACCGGGTGTTTCTTTTAAGCGCGCTGACTGACGAGAGAAGTCTCACGCTTTTGGAAACTATCGTTCAGAGTGCTCGGAAAGCGGGCCTGCGCACCTGTGTGGAGGGTATTGAGACACAGGAGCAGCGCGATCTGGTGGCTTCATTGGGAGGCGACTGTTACCAAGGGTACTTCGCCACCAAACCTGTTTCGATCGAGGGGTTCGTGGAGTTCTGCCGTGCGAACTGGGAAGCATGAGGGTAAGAACGTGGTGCAGGCGAAAAACGTAGGGCTGAAGAGCGTGGAGCTACTCGCGCCGGCGGGTGGTATGGAGCAGTTACGTGCAGCGATACGCTTCGGCGCCGATGCGGTGTATTTAGCCGCCGACCGGTTTGGTATGCGCCAACGCGCCCAGAATTTCACGCTAGATGAGTTGCCGGACGCCATCGCCTACGCGCATGCACGAGGCGTTTCCGTGCACGTGACGCTGAACACACTCATGGATGCCGACGATATTGCGGCGCTGCCGAGCTATTGCGCTGCACTCGCTGAAGCGGGGGCTGATGCGTTCATTGTGAGCGATTTGGGGGCGCTCGCTGTTGCGCGCCGCAGTGCGCCAGGGGTTGACATCCACGTGAGTACGCAGGCGAGCGTGTGCAACGCCGAAGCGGCGCGCGTGTGGTATAGCTTGGGTGCGCGGCGCGTGGTGTGCGCTCGCGAGATGAGCGTAGCTGATATTGCTCGCATGCGCCACGACGTTCCCGATGACTTGCAGCTTGAGGCATTCGTGCACGGTGCCATGTGTGTGGCGTATTCAGGACGCTGTCTGCTATCGGCGGCGATGACGGGCAGAAGTGGCAACAAGGGGCACTGCTCTCAGTCGTGTAGGTGGAGTTACGAGCTGGTCGAAGAGAAGCGTCCAGGCGAGTACTACACGCTTGAACAGGATGCACGCGGTAGCTACGTGCTCAATGCTAAGGATTTGAACATGCTTTGCTACCTCGATGACTTGGCTTGTGCGGGCGTGTCGTCGTTTAAGATTGAAGGTCGCAACAAGAAAGCCGCCTACGTAGCCACGGTGGTGCATGCATACCGCCAGGTGATGGACGGTGCCGACCCTGCCGAGGCAGAAGCCGACTTGTATGCTATATCTCATCGGCCGTACGGCACGGGGTTTTACTTTGGCGAGCCCGACCAAACGCTTGAGCGCGACGGCTATGTGAAGGAATGCCTGCATGTGGCCACGGTGACATCGTGCGAACCGATGAGCGATTCCGCCACAGCCTATACGGTTACAACAACGTGTCATAACCGATTCTACGAAGGGCAAGTTGTTGAGTTGGTCACGCCGTCGCGACCGATCGAACGTTTCACTGTGAGCGGTCTGCACTGGTTGCCTACGCCTACCGACGACCATCCGAATCTGCGTGCTCAGGCGGTTGATGTAGCGAACCGAGCCATGGATTCCTACTCGTTTACTTCGCCTATTCCGTGTGAACCAGGTGATTTCCTGCGGGTGCGCATCGAGGATAGCCAGGCGGGCTAAGCTTTGTTCGCGCTATGCTTTCAAAAGCACCTTTTCTAGGAGGTGCAGTTCATCGGGGGTGTTCGCGTTCACGAAGCACCAACCTTCCGGCTCCGCTTCGCGTACGCGGTCCATAGTGAATTCATTCACGTTAATGACGCCGAACAGGTCGCTTGCGCGCGTGTGTCCGTAATCGATCAGTTCGGCAACGCTTGCCAGGCACGTGTCGCGGCGGTACACCGAATGGAAGGGCTCGTAGCCGTACTGGTTGCGCGGCACCGCTGCGTCGGCTCCGGACTGAATAAGGTCGAGTGCTTCAGCGCAGATCAGGCGAGCGGACGCACATGCCATATCGCACGCCACGACGCCAACCAGCGGGTTTGTTGCAGCATGCAGTGCAGTGTATAGGCCAAGCAGTGCGCCGCGCGTGTCGAAAACGTCGCGCACCAGGTGGATGTTGAGTTCAGGGAAGTCATTAGCGAGGAAGTGTAAGTTCTCCGGTTCGTTTGTGGTGATGATCAGCTCGTCGGCCAGCGGGCTTAACCGCTCTACCAGCCGGCAGATGAGCGGACGCCCCAAAAACGGTACGGTAGCCTTGCTTTGTCCCATGCGGCGGCTTTCGCCACCCGCTTGAATGACGATGCTTAACTTGGGACGCACGAAGCTAGCCTGTACAAAGTCGGCGAGTTCGGTTATGTCGTTCAAATCGAATACAGGAATGCCGCATGATTCTGCGGCAGTGCGTGCTTGTTCGATGTCGGTAACCACAGCGACAGTGGCCGCAGTGGGCATTTTGGTTGCGAAGTCTTCGCTGGGGTCGTACTGAGCAGTGTCGTGTAGTGCTGTGTCGGATGACAAAGGTGCCTGAAAATGGGTGATGCCCAGCTTCGCGTTGCGCGCCATCTGCACGAAGTCGGCGCTTAAGGGCAGACCCTTGCGCACGCATTCAGCGAACGCCTCGGCTACGCGCTCGTCAGCGGGGTTGTCGGCCCGCATCACTTCGATGGTGGGAAGCGCGCTCTTTCGGTAGCCTTCGACGATAACGATATCGTGATTGGGCATGCTGCGCACGATGTCCAGACATTCGGTTTCGCCGTCGGTGGTTTTTACGCGCGCGATTTTGCCGGGGGCGGCAATGACGGTTTCGCTTGCGCCCGCCGCACGGTGCCGGTAGGAGTCCTTGCCGGGGATATCGATGTCGAACCCCACATGCCCATGGTGCTTCACGCTGCCCACGTCCAACCCGCGCGACACAAGCTCGGCGATAAGCTTCTCTATCAGCGTGGTTTTTCCCGAGTTGTGCCGGCCGACGATAGAAATCGCAGGGCTCAAGATGTCCATGGTTCCCCTTTCATGGCGTTGGATGCGTTCCGGTTTTGTCCGGCTTTGTTTCCCCGGCGGAAAGTATAGCATTCGCGTGCAAGTGGGGTAGGAAATGGTGGGAATGAAGTATAGTGAATTGAGGATAATTTGTTGCGGATCGGTTACGGATCGGTTCCGCGCGTTGTCAGACGACAAGGAGAACATCATGACTAAGCCCCAACCATCTCTCGATCAGTGGCTCGCCGAGGCGAAGCTGAGTCCGAACGCCGACAAATGCGGCATGTTCCTTGTGCATAACGGCGTGGTGCGCACAACACCGAAAGCCCAGGTACGTGAAGGTGTGGAAGGCTTGGGTGAGGTTGCCCAGATAGAGTTTTCCTACGATGCGGAAGGTCTTGACGCTGCCATTAATGAGGCGCTTTCCTGGGAAGGCGTGTACTACGTACGCGTATGGATGAATGAAGGCGCGCTAAACGTGGGCGACTCCATCATGTATGTGCTAGTTGGTGCTGACATTCGCCCGCATTGTATCGATGCGCTGCAGCGGCTTGTAGGTAAGATCAAAAGCGAGCTGGTGGTGGAAAAGGAAATTATGGCGTAGCTTTGTTCTAGCTGTTATAGTGTGAACATAACAGCTAGGGTAATGAGGCGCCTGCGCGGCGAAGTTCGCCTGTGCGTTGTATGTGTGCGGCGGGAAAGGAGAGGAACATCTGTGATCCTGCGCATCGATCAAACGTCATGCGAACCGCTGTACATGCAGATTCGCAACCAGATTGTAGCGGCCATTGCGCGCGGTGAGCTACTGGCAGGTGATGGGTTGCCGAGCGTTCGCCGGTTGGCGAGCGATTTGGGTATCAACTTGCATACGGTGAACAAGGCATACGCCGTACTGCGCGACGAGGGTTACCTTGTGATGCGCGGTCGTAGCGGCGCGTACGTGGCTGATGAGGCGCATGCGGCGTCGGCTATTCGTCGAGCGGATACCGAAGAGGCGCTTGTTCAGACACTGCAGTCGCTTGCGCTTGAGTACAAGGCCCGTGGCGGTTCGGCACAGAAGTTCTCCGAGCTCGCAACGCGCGCAGCAGCCGAAGCGTTCGCAGATCCTGGTATTGCAGGCGCTCGACGTGACGTGGGTGTACTGAGGGTAGATGCGGAAGGCAACTGCCTGGTCAGCACGGGTACGAACGCTGGTATGGGTGCGGTTGGTTTCACAGGTACAGGAAGATCTTGTTCTGTAGGTGGTTCCACCGCATCTTCTGCTCCTTTCGTTCCCTCTGCTTAACGAAGGAGCTTTCTATGGAAACCTTCTTTCCCCTTGCTCTGATCGTTCTCACGGTGCCGCTCACGGGCGGTCTTATGGCGGCGACTCCATATCTCATGCCCAAGCGCGAATGCTTCGCGGTAACTGTTCCCGAAAGCGCGAACGCTGACCCTCAAATCAAGGCGCTGAAGAGCCGCTATGCGTGCACGGTGGCTGCCCTGACGGTCGCCTTCACGTTGCTTGCTTCCATCGCGACGGTGCCGCTTACGCGAGCAAGTTACTCTGAGGCCGATGCTAACGTGCTCATTGGTGCAATCGCGCTTCTGGCGCTTATCCCTATAGCGGTGTCGTTTGGCCTCATGCTACGCAATCGCCGTCGGGTGATGGCGATCAAGCGTGAGCGCGGCTGGCATGCGCCGCGCCAGCAGGCGGCGGCCCTCGTGGCGGAGGGCGATATCCCTGGCCCCGTGTCGCTGGCGTGGAACTTGCTCTACCTGCCTGTTATGCTTTTCGTGGCCGCACTCGGTGTGATGTGGTATCCCCTTATGCCCGACATGATTCCTATGCACGCCGACTTTGCGGGTAACGTGAATGATTACAGCCCGAAAAGCCCCTGGTCGGTTTCGTTTCCCCTCATAGTGATCGTATTTCTTTGCGTGACGTTCGTGCTGTGTCACTGGTCGATGACGCGCTCGAAGCGTCCGACCAACCCTAGCGCGCCTATGACCTCAGCGCTCGCGTACGGCTTGTTCGTCCGTGCGCAGAGTATCTTACTGTTGGCATGTGGCTTGATTCTCTCGCTGACACTCGGCGTTGCGTTCATGGCGTCGGCAGTGGGCTTCATCACGCTCAATGCAGCGGCGGCTATTATTTGCATGGCGTGTGTGCCCATCGTGATAGGCTCCCTCATTTTGGCAGTGGTTTATGGGCAGAACGGGTCGCGCTTGTTCAAACACATGGAGGCTGCAGGCGCTGCCAGAACGAGTGTGGCGGCGGGCGTCCCGGTGAGTACAGGTTCGGGCACCTTGGATACCGACATGTCTCTCATGCTCTTCGACGACGATGCGCACTGGAAACTCGGCATCTTCTACTTCAATCCCGACGATGCAAGCCTGTGGCTACCCGAGCGTTTCGGTATCGGCTGGACCATGAACTTCGCACGTCCTGCAGCGTGGGCCTTCATTGGGGGGTTTGTGCTGCTGCTTGTGTTGTTTGTGGTGCTGTGCTTCGCCATTACATAACGTGAGAGTTGAGCGCTTGCAGAATTGAGCGGCTTGAGCGGCGTTTCTCCGACTTACACTTCCCACGACAAAAACGCCCAACGAACCGTTCGTGGTATCGCAAGACGGAGCGCCGCCTGAGGTCGTCCTTTTTCGTCGGGTTCGCCAGCGTGCTCGTTGGAAACTAGGTTGTCGTGCAGCCATTTTTGCAGGCGGGGTAGGGCACGCTCGCGCTGCTCATCGCTTGCGGTGTGTGCTGTGGCGTCGGCAATCATGCGCTTGTAAGTGAGATACGCCGCATCGAAGCTGTCAAACGTGTCGGTGCGTGTGTTGTCGATGTAGCTCACTGTAGGTTGGATCCCCTCGTTGGCTAGGATGTTGAATGCGTACTGGTAATCGCGTCCCGCTTGCGCACGCAGCCCGATAGCGCGCAGTACCCGCTCGTCAGTGCGCGGCGAGGCACCCGTTGCTAGTGTGATGCACACGCGCTTGCGGGCAACGGCGGTCAGACGCAACAGCGCATCGCGCAGATCGGCAACGGCAAGCGATCTGCTAGCAATACACACGTCAGCCGACTTCTTCCCAACTCCGAACAACCCCCAGTCATCTTCCCAGCTCATTTGTACAGTGGTGATGCCATCAAGATGCTCTGTGGCCTGTGTGGCGCGCAAAATGTCAAGCATGCCGCGCGAGAAGTCGGCGGCAATTACCGCGTGTCCCGCCCGCGCTAGCGGCAGGGCAAGCGCGCCGTTTCCACATCCCATGTCAAACACTGTGTTGCCCGGTTGGATATCCGCCAAACGCAGGAACGCTTCAATGTAGGCGCTTGGGGCGTCCTTCGTGGTGAACGTTTTTGAACGCTCATCCCAAAACGCAGCGTTGTCGGATCTACGACGAAGTGCCTGATAGTGTTTCCAGTCGTTGATCCAATCGGCTTCGATGAGTAAAGGGACATCGTTTTGCATGGGAATCCTCCATCGGTTGCGACTCTCATGTAGTGAGCCTGCCGCGTGCATGTGTTACGGGCTGCCCAGTCAGTCAAGCTGCGCGTCTGCCGCATTGCGGCTCCTTGGGAAACACAGAGCAAGACAGCCTTAATCAGTGTTTTCCTTGCGCGCCGCTGTAGCAGCAGGTTTTCTTCTATGGTACACCAACGGCTGTTGCAGCGCGCCTGTAGTGTTGCTGTATGCACTGCGTGTTTATCCCAATATACGCTACGCTCACGAAGTCCTAAAAAACCAGCACCCTTTCACCAGGTCGTATGTTCTGCTCGCGCCATTGGGGGTAACAAATTCGGCGGTCGTGTAGGTTAGTCCAGAGGAAAAAATGGGTTTTTCGAGTGCATTTTCGTCGGGTGTCACGTCTGTTGATCCCTCATCTGGGGAATCGGGTTGTTCGCTCTGCCAGGTCTGCCACGCTTCCCAACGGGTTTGCTCGTCAAGCCGAAGGGCCTTATGTGTTTCGATTTCGGTCAAGCTGGGGATGTAAATGACAGTGTGCTCGTTTGTGGCACCCCAGTCTTTCAGGCAGCTTACGGCCTTGCGCACATCGCAAAGGAGAGAGAAGACGTCGGGTAGGTAGTCCATTCCTTCGGCGTCGTGATCCAAGCGAAGACGGATTTCGTAAGGTTCCATCTGTAGTTTCAACCAGTCCAGGTGAAGGCCACCCGCATAGTGCGCATACTTGGGGTTGTTGCACTCTTGTAGCACGTTTAGCACAATGGAGAGCTTGTTCTTTAGGTACGGCCCTACGATCTCGTCCCATACCGCGTCTTGGGTGCTGTCGCCGGCGATCCAGTAGGGTCGGTTGCGACATTTCAGGCGGATGGTGAGACCAAGTTCTTCGGCGGGCTTACTGGTGAGTGGGTCGATGAAGTTGAACACGCGCTCGAGCATTGCGACCCCGTCAGGTGTTGCATGAGCGGGGTCGACTTCGATGTTTAGATAAGTGGTGGGCTTGTACATGACTCTATGCCTCCTTTACCTGGTCGTCATCTTCGCTGAGCAGTTCGGCCAGAAGGTTGTGATCCTCACGTGTATACGCTAGAGTCAGGTCTGCGAAGGCTCGGTAGAAGTCGAACTTGGTGTACTCGGGGACGTCCCCCGCGAACATATCGATCCAATTGAGAATATGGTCTTCCAGGAAGTTCTTCTGAACGGCAAGAAGGCTTATCGCCTCTGTTTCGTCTTCGGTCTTGAGGGCGATGTGTGTGCGTTCGCTCAACTCCTTCATGAAGAGCAGCTCGAGCGCAAGATGATCCTCGCTTTCGCGCCAGGAGTCGCTCTTGTCTAATCCTTGTGAACGGTATATAGCCAGCACCTCGTCACGCGCATCCTGCATGGTTAGTCCTGTGTTCGAGGTATACACCGACTCAAAGGGGTAAGCTGCTCGAGTGTCCAGCGTTCCGCTCCCTATGAAGGCTCGTGCGTAATCTACCGCTAGGTCGTCCAGAACCGTCTCGTGTGTCTTGCGAAGGAAGACGTACAGGCGCAGGTAGGCATCATCAACTTCGGCGTTGCCTGTGTTCTGGGGGAAGTGCATGTGCTTCAGTTCTTTCAGGAAGTCTTCGTCCACTTCCTTAAAATGGACGCGTGAAAGCAGGCCATACATACGTGCGCGTGACTGCATTATCTGCTGCAACTCTTCGTTTGCCATGGTTATTTCGACCTCCATTCGTTAAGGAGTTTTCTACCGGCTTCGGTGATAATCCAGTTTTTCTTCCAGATGAGTACGCCCGCCTGTTCCATTTTGTCCACCAGACGGCTGGCATAGAACGTGTGGACACCGAGACGGGAGTCATTCTCAAAGCGCTTCACGATGTCAGTAATATTGCGCCCCTGTTCGCAGTAGGCAAGGATGTCATAGAAGACGTCTTCGACGTTGGAATGTTCCTCAACTTGCTGGTGGAACTCTCGTTCGGGATCGATACTTTCCAAATAATCACGGCCCTCTTCTGTGGTGAGCCAGGTGCCCTCGGGTTCGTCCTCTATAACCAGATAGCCTAATCTGTCATAGACGGATCCACGCAAGCGTTCATCCTCGAGTTCTTCATCGTCTCTATTGGAGGTGAAGTCCTCCAACTCGTCGATGACCTCGTCGGTGTTATCCTCGGTGATAAAGGGAATCTCCCCGTTGATCTCGTTGTCGCTTCTGGATAGGGGAGCACCATCGCTGGTTTGCTCGCTCTCATCTAAAGCTTTATCGTTTTTGTCTTCAGGGTCGAGGTAGGCGAGAGCTCCCGCTTCGACAAGCATTTTGCGCAGAGCGATGGGTGAGAATGCACATTTGCAGAACTCGTATTCGGGTTCGACGGCGTCGTTAACCTCGGAGGTTGAGCACTCCGTAAGGCATGCTCTCAGAATGGCTGTCAGGTGACCCTTGTATGCCTTCATGCGTTCGAATAGCTGCGGGATGGCCTTATCGGGTGGAAGTGTTGGCTTTACGGAGGGGCTGAGCATAGAACCATAGGAGCCCACACCTGCTCCGGGGTTCATGAGACGGTTCTCAGGGTCATTCGGGTCATCGGGGCTGTTTGGTTCGTAGAAAGAAGAGTCTAATGTGCTGTCTTGGATTGCTGTGCTTGAGAGTGCGAAGCGCTGCGCTGCCCGCTGTGCTTGGGCAGGACCGAACGCGCGACTTCGCATCGTATCGGCTTCCTGTTGCATAGTGTGCTCTTCGGCTGCGGCAGCATTAGCATCGCGCGCTGCGACCAGCGTGTCTTGGGCTTGCCTGATAATCTGCTCTTGGATCTGCATGGCACTAAACACTCGGCGGCTTTCTTCGCCGGGTGCTCCCTGCATGGATGACCACCGTACGGGTTCTTCTTGCATGAACTACCTCCCTTTTCGTCTGCATCCGCTGCGTTGTTGCGCGCGAGTAGCTTCGTTTTCTGTGATGTACCTTATTTCAGGGAGTGAGGAAGGCATACCCACGAGGCGTGTGAAGTCTGGGATTTTGTGGATAACGGAAGGGGCACTTCTCATACTTACCGTGTGAGAAGCCATTAAACATGCAGGTCGAGCTAGCCTTTCTTATTCGGCCCTTCGCGGTTTTTAGTGGGTAGCACAGGGTGCCAACTGTGGGAAGTGTAGTTACAAGCGGGGCCAAGCGGTATCATTTAGCATGTAAGCGGAAACATACGGAGATGCCAAAATGAACCCACAAACGAAGATGCTGGCAACGATCATTGCAAAATCATTGAACCTCGGAGATGAGTGGACTGTTGTCGACGTTGAGATGAGGGATTGCAATCCCGATCCTGATGAACTGCATGTCTACATCGAAAGGACACCGGGGTATGCCTTAAGATGTCCGAGATGTGGGGCGATGCACGGTGTGTACGATACGCGCGAGCGCACGTGGCGCCATTTGGACAT